>CBHEUU010000319.1:0-5964 GCA_965990355.1 uncultured Chitinophagaceae bacterium | reverse complement strand
CCCCGGCCCCTGGAACGGCAGCACACTTAGCATTAAAAGCTCAAACAATGATTACAGGGCCCGTTATGAGCCCTGGCAGATTTCCGCTACAGCTACAGCCGCCTATTCTTCTAAAGGCTGGAAAACTGTAACGATCCCTTTATCGGCGTTCCGTAAGAATGATGCAACATTGGGAGAGGGTAAAGGCGCTCCCGTCGCAAGCATTATTGAACTGCTGGGCAATACCGGAAAAAGCGACCTGGTACTGTATATGCACAACTATGGCTCTTCACCTGCGCCAACAGGATTCAATGGGGCCTTTGATAATTTCAGGATAGTAAGAAGATAAGTTTCCAATTTTAAAAACTCATACAACTCATAATAACATTGATATGAAAACTTTCATCATGAAGATCAGGTACCCTTACAAAGCCCTGGGTGTTTTTACAGCGGTGGCATTACTTCTTTCCTGTAAAAAGAAAGGCGATCCCATAGCAGAACTATTGGTTACTCCTGCTGCCATCGCTTTTCCGGCAGAAGGGGGAATGATGGACCTGTCCATTACCTGCAACGCTTCGTGGAGTATCAGTAACACTGCATCTTCATGGCTGCAATTAAGCGGAACATCCGGAAACAGCGGCAACACTACGGTTCATTTATCAACGATAGGGCAGAATGGTACCGGATCATCGTACTCAGCGGTATTGACCGTTAACTCATCCAATGGACAGGCAAGGAGGGTAACGGTATCTCAGCCGCCAACCATTTATCCGTCTTATAATACAACACCCAAGGCTCCTGATGCAACAGGAATGGGCAGCACTGCTGTGCAGTTAGCCGCAAAATTTAAGCTGGGCTGGAATATCGGCAACACCCTGGAAGCTTCTGGAGGTGAAACCGGCTGGGGAAACCCCGTTATTACAGAGGATTACATAAAGTCTGTAAAGCAACAGGGCTTTAATGCCATCCGCCTGCCTTGTGCATGGAACTGGCAACACTTAAGCGATCCCGCAAAAGCAAAAAATGATCCTGACTGGCTTAACAGGGTAAAAACGGTGGTGAGGTATTGCGTGGATAATGATATGTACGTTTTACTCAACATCCATTGGGATGGTGGTTGGCTGGATGAAAATATTAAAAAGGCAAAACAGGATTCGATCAAAGCCAAGCAAAAAGCATTGTGGGAGCAGATCGCTACAACGATGCGCGACTTTGATGAGCATCTCATGTTTGCAAGCGCCAACGAACCACCTGTTGACAATGCCGAGCAGATGGAAATTCTCAACAGCTATCATCAGACTTTCATCAACGCTGTCCGGTCAACCGGTGGCAGAAACAGTTACAGGGTGCTTGTGGTACAGGGGCCTTCCACCAACATTGAAAAAACCACCGATCTCATGAATACACTTCCTACAGATAACGTGCAGGGCCGGATGATGGTTGAAGTGCATTATTATGATCCCTCCCAGTTCTGCATATTGCTGGATGGTGATGCCAGCTGGGGGAAAATGTTTTATTACTGGGGTGCGGGGCATCATTCCACCATTGAACCCGATCGCAATGCCACCTGGGGAGAAGAAGCTCATGTAGATAACGTCTTTGCAAAGATGAAGAAGTTCATTGATAAAGACATCCCTGTTATATTGGGAGAATACGGAGCTTACAGGCGTAATAATAACCCGACCTATGTTCCCAAAGACCTGGCCACCCATAATGATGCTGTTGATTATTGGATCACTTATATAACCAAGAAGGCGATAGCCAATGGCCTGAAGCCATTCTGGTGGGATACGGGAGGAGCTTTGGACAGAACAAATTATTCTGTAAAAGATCAGCGTACAATAAACGCTATTATTACGGGGGCTCAATAAAATCTTAGGGTTATTCTGGTCAGGAAATAGATGTGGTCTGCAAGCTGTGATCAGCCTTTGCAGGCTGCATTTATTATTCCTGGAAAATGTTTTCAAATGAAAAAAAGTATTTCATTATTCGTATTTGTGATACTGGTTTCAGTAGTAACTCCATTCGCGCAAGAAGCCAATCGCTTTTTTCCTGAAAAGGACCTGATCACAACAGGCATCTATTATTATCCCGAGCAATGGAAGGAAAGCCAATGGGAACGTGATATAAAGAAAATTGCCGGGATGGGTTATGAATTTGTGCATCTCGCAGAGTTTGCCTGGTCAAAAATGGAGCCTGAAGAAGGGAAGTTTGATTTTATATGGCTTGACAGGGTAGTGGACCTTTGTGTCAAAAATAACCTGAAAGTGCTTATGTGCACTCCTTCAGCCACCACACCGGTCTGGATGCGCACAAGATACCCGGAAACTTTTATAATGGACGGTCATTATATCCGTGGCGAGCACGGCACCCGTGGACTTGGCTCAATTATAAATCCGGTATATCGTGGATTTGTTGAAAAGATCGTAACGCAGATGGCCAGTCGTTATGGCCGTCATAAAAACGTGATCGGATGGCAGCTCGATAACGAGCCGGATGCAAAGCCTGATTATAGTCCCTCATCACAACAGGCTTTCAGGCATTGGTTAAGAAAAAAATATAAAACCATCAGCGCTTTAAATGAAGCATGGGGAACAGCATTCTGGAGCCAATGGTATAGTGATTTCGATCAGGTTATTATTCCCAATACCAACCTGGTGGGCTGGTGGGGCAATAACCCCCATGCTTTACTTGATTTTAAACGATATTCAGCAGATGTCCAGGCTGAGTTCCTCGATTTCCAGGCAACCATATTGCGGAAATACATTACAAAGGATCAATACATCACTACCAATTATACGGCGGTTTGCACCGGTGCCGATCCCAGGCTCACCAATAAACTGGATTTTGCCACTTATACAGCTTATCCTAATGGAGGAAGCGATAATACAGGAGAGCAGGGTTTTCGTTTGGGCAACAGCAAAGTGGTTCTCTTTGCTGCGGAATATTATAAATCAGTTGGCGGCCTGTCGGGCGTAATGGAAATGCAGCCCGGTCCTGTAAACTGGGGCAGTTATAATCCGCTTCTTTTGCCGGGCACAGTGCGTATGTGGTTGTATCACACTTTTGCAGCAGGCGGAAAGCTGGCTTGTTCTTACCGGTTCAGGCAGGTCAACTACAGTGCAGAACAATATCATGCAGGAATAATACAAACGGATGGCGTAACGCCTTCCCCCGGCGGTGAAGAGTATATGCAATTCATAAAAGAAATAAAGGAACTCCGCAAACACTATAAACCCGCTGCCAGGATGCCGGAGAAGCTGGCTGCAAGATCAACAGCCATTCTGTGGAACCTGGAAAATTACTGGACTATCGACCGGCAAAAGCAAACTTTTCAATGGAACACATGGAACTACCCCGTAAAGTTTCTTGAAATAGCCAGGTCGTTCGGTGCTCCGGCAGACATCATTGCTGAAACAACCGATTTGTCAGGATACAGGTTCGTGATCGTTCCTGCTTACGAAATGGCCGATACCGCATTGGTGAAGAAGTGGACGGATTACGCAGCAGGCGGAGGGCATTTGATCATTACCTGCCGTACGGCAACCAAAGACCGCAACGGGCATTTCTGGGAAGGTAAAACAGCAGCGCCTTTATCCGGACTTATCGGTGCCAGTATTGATGCGACCGATATGCTTTCCGGGCATGCTAAAGGAGATATCCTGATGAATTCGACCCACTACAACTGGAATAACTGGGCAGATCTGCTCACTACCGGTACGGATACCCAAGTGCTTGCTGCTTATGATAACCAGTTTTATAAAGGCAAGGCTGCTGTTGTAACACGTAAAGTAGCCAAGGGTTCTGTAACTTATATCGGTGTTGATACAGATGATTCAAGGTTGGAGGAGGATCTGTTGCGCGATATATACAATAATGCCGGTGCTACCACTGAAAAGTATCCCGAAGGCGTGTATGTGTACTGGCGTGACGGTTTTTATGTTGCGGTAAATTATTCTTCAGAAGACTTTACAATGAATGTACCCGGAGGGGCTAAGATCCTGATCGGGGAAAGAACACTGAAACCTGCAGGGGTATTGGTGTGGAGCGAATAATTGTTAAATAATAAAAATAAATATGCAAATAAGAAAAGCAGTTTTGCTTTCCGGCGCTTTCCTGGGTCTTGTTTCATTAAGTGCCGGAGCACAAAGAACTATTAATGCTGATTTCACAAAGGTATCGGGTAAGCTTAATACAATGTTTAAGGAATGTGTAGGAGCGGGCCGTGCCAACGAAGGCTTGCGGGCCGACTGGCAACAGCAATTGGCCTATGTAAGAAAAGAGTGCGGGTTCAAATATATCCGGATGCATGGATTGCTGACAGATGATATGGCTGTTTATAAAGAAGACGGCAAAGGGAATCCTCAGTATAATTACATGTATGTGGATGCCCTGTTTGATTTTTTACAAAGTATCGGCATGAAACCCTTTGTTGAGTTGGGATTTATGCCGTCGGCATTGGCAAGCGGACCGCAAACCATTTTTTGGTGGAAAGGAAACGTCACTCCGCCAAAGGACTATGAAAAGTGGGGAGCATTGATTAAGAACCTTACCCAACATTTTACAGAACGGTACGGTGAAGAAGAAGTAAAGACCTGGTATTTTGAAGTCTGGAATGAACCCAACCTTTCTCCGGGCTTCTGGTCAGGAACGCAGCAGGACTATTTCAAACTGTACAAATATGCGGCACAGGCAATCAAAACTGTAAATAAGGAATATCGTGTGGGCGGGCCGGGAACTGCTGGCGCAGCCTGGGAAAGCGAGATGATAGATCATTGTAAAAAAAATAATGTACCAATTGATTTTGTCAGCACCCACGCTTATGGAGTAAAGCAAGGTTTTCTGGATGAATATGGAAATTCCGGTACCGTGCTCGCCAAAGAGGAATTCGCCGTCAGCGGTGATGTGCTGCAATCGCGAAAAGAAATTGCAGCATCGTCTATGCCGGAACTGGAACTGCATTATACCGAGTGGAGCGCTTCCTATACTCCCGCTGATCCTGTTCATGACAGTTATCATGAAGCAGCGTACATACTGCAAAAATTAAAACAGGTAGGCAGGGCTGCCAATTCCATGTCCTATTGGGTATTCACCGATATATTTGAGGAACCGGGACCCCGCTTTGAACCATTTCACGGAGGATTCGGCCTGTTGACCATCCAGGGGATCAACAAACCGGCATTTTATGCCTACCAGTTCCTGAACCGGCTGGGAAATACAGAATTGACAAATAATGATCCTGCTTCATGGATTTGTAAAGATGCAAAAGGGAATATCCAGGTACTGGCCTGGGATTTCACCTACACACTACCGGATTCAATCAATAATCAGCAATATTATATCCGTGATCTTCCTTCAAAATCTAAAGGCAAGCTGAAAATAAATATTGCCGGTATACCGGAAGGCAACTATAGACTTGAGGTTTATAAAACAGGATACCGGAGCAATGATGCGTACACGAGCTATTTTGATTTGGGAAGACCCTCTCAACTTTCTAAGCAGCAGGTGAAAGAGATTAAAAAGAAAAACGATGGTTCGGCTTTTTTAAAGGAGACCGTTACTGTAAAGAAAGGTGCAGCATTTGCAAAGGAGCTGGAGGTTCATGAGAATGATGTTTTCTTTTTAAATATTATCAGACTGTAAATGATATAGTCTTTATATGAAGCGATAAGAAGCATGAACTCTTTAATAAGATTATTATTTCCGGTCCTTACTGTATGGGTAAACATTGCTGTATGCCAGACTGCGATGATCAATGTGCAGTCCAGAAATACGATCAGCCTGAATGGGGAATGGGATGTGTTGATAGATCCTGCCGGAGCAGGCAACTTTCAACAGGTATGGCTGGAAAACAAGCCCGCGAAAAAAACAGATTTTTTCGAGTATTCATTTGAAGGCGGACCTGCTTTAAAAGTGCCGGGTGACTTTAACTCACAAATACGCGAACTGACTTATTTTGAAGGAACGGTATGGTACAGGAAGGTA
>CBHEUU010000318.1:0-5993 GCA_965990355.1 uncultured Chitinophagaceae bacterium | reverse complement strand
GTACGACTACCGGCAGTGGCCGCATTGGTGATTTTATTTATGATGAATTGAAAAAATTACGGTTAAAAGATAATAATGGTGATTCCACTTCTTTCCATATTCCTTTACTGGATGATGTATTGAAATGGGGGAAGGGTAAAGTGATCTTTACGCTTGATGTAAAACGCGGCGTTCCTTACAGCAAAGTAATTGAAGCCGTCCGCCGTTGCAAAGCAGAAACTTGCTCGGTGATCATTACCTACAATGCAGACCAGGCTGCAGAAGTGCACCAATTAGCCCCCGACCTGATGATCTCTGCATCCATACAAAATAAAGAAGACCTTGCAAGGCTGAATGACAGGGGAGTGCCAGACAACCGTCTCGTGGCTTTTGTAGGCGTCAGCGAAGGCAGTGCGGAGTTGTATGAACTGCTTCATACACGAGGCATACTGTGTATACTGGGAACCATGGGCAACCTTGACAAGCAAGCTATTGCCCGCGGTGAAAAGAATTATTATGGTTTGATTGAAAGAGGGGCAGATATCCTCTCCACCGACCGGCCACGGGAAGCAGGAGAGATATTAAAGCAATACAGGCAGGACAATCAATTGAACATCCCCGTTTCAAGAAATACTGCAACTGAAGCGCAGGATACATCACAGTTAAAAGTGCCCGGCCGCCGCAACAGTACTGCACAGCAAAAGAAACCTTATGTCATTCTTATTTCTGCAGATGGGTTCAGGTATGATTATGCAGAAAAATACCAGGCTTCTCATTTATTGAGCATGGCCAGGCAAGGTGTGCGTGCCGAATCTATGATACCTTCTTTTCCCAGCGTCACTTTTCCTAATCACTATACAATCGTTACAGGCTTATATCCATCTCATCACGGGTTAGTGAATAATTCATTTTATGATCCTGAGAAGAAAACGGGTTATTCAATGAGCAACAGGGAAAAAGTGAGGAATGGCGAATGGTATGGCGGCACGCCTTTATGGGTGCTGGCAGAGCAGCAACAATTGCTGAGCGCATCCATGTTTTGGGTAGGCTCGGAGGCACCTGTTAAAAATGTGCGTCCAACCTATTACTATAATTTTAACGACCGAATGCCGGTCAACGACAGGGTGCAGGCGGTAAAAGACTGGCTGATGCTTCCTGAAGCAGAGCGCCCCCATTTTATTACTTTTTATTTATCAGAAACCGATCATGCAGGACACCGTTACGGTCCCGAGGCACCAGAAACAGCAACAGCTGTAAAAGAAGTGGATTCGGCGATATATCAATTAACAGAAGCCGTGCGCCAGACCGGCCTGCCGGTCAATTTTATTTTTGTGGCTGATCATGGAATGACGGCGGTAGACAGGGAGCATCCCATCCGCATGCCTCGGGCAATTGATACATCCAAGTTCATTATTCCGTCTTCAGGTACCACTTTAGTATTGCATGCCAGGAACAAAGCAGATATACAACCTGTGTATGAAGCATTGAAGAAAGAAGAGAACCATTTCAAAGTGTATCTTAAAAGCAATGTGCCAGCCAACCTGCATTATGGTGCGGGAGACGATAGAATGAACAGGATAGGGGATATCCTGCTGATCCCCGACTGGCCTTATGTGTTTTCAGAAAGAAAACCCGGAGTCGGATATCATGGATTCCCGCCTTTGCAGGTAAAGGAAATGGGTGCCGTTTTCATTGCCTGGGGACCGGCATTCAAGTCAGATTATATTATCCCTTCTTTTGAAAATGTGCATGTCTTCCCACTGATCACCGAGATCTTAGGGCTGAAATATACCGAGCCGGTTGACGGGAAAAAATCTGTATTGAAAAGGATATTGAAATAATCTCTTCAGGATAGTTTGCAGGTTTATCGTGATTGATAAAATACTTCCTCCAACAGTTCTCTGCCGGAATAGTCATTAAGTATAGAAGTTCTTGGCTGCAAACTGTCGATAGTGACTCAGTTTCGTATCAAATTGAGTCACTACCAAACTGCCCCAAAGGGATTTTTTTGTAAATTGCTCTACAAACCTGCGCTGATGGAACATCAGAAAATATCACCACCTGAACATCTTCGTGCTTATGTCCGGTATTTCTGGACATTGGAAAGCAATGGGACTGATCCCATTCCGAAAAAATTCAGGACCATCGCTGATGGCTCTCCCGGTTTGATCTTCCAGCATTCAGAGCAGGGCAGTTTTTACCAGTATGATAAAAAACTTCCTCCTGTTTTCCTGTATGGGCAAACAACAACCTGCACTGAAATTCAATCGCCATCAGTGTTCAGGGCTATTGGAGTTTATTTTGAACCGCATGTGTTGAAATCCGTCTTTGGTTTTTGTGCCAGCGAACTTACCGATACCTGTATCGATATTGGTGAAATAGCCAACCGGAGCGGGTTTGCATTAACAGGCAGGTTGATGGAAGCAGGAACAGCCACAGAGCAGGCCCATATACTTTCCGAATATTTAAGCCAGCAGCTTTGTGCAAATGAAGACAGTATGGACGCCGCACTGGCATATGCCATTACGCAGATCAGCCGGTCAAAAGGCCTGATCTCTTTAAAAGAACTGCATCATCAATCAGGAATGTCTGAACGAAATTTTGAACGGCGATTCCAGCAAAGCGTAGGGCTTTCACCCAAGCTCTATTCCAGGATCTGCCGCTTCCAGGCTTCCCTTGTGCAGTTGAGAAATAACGATTTTCAAAAATTATCGGATATCGCTTTTGAAAATGAGTACACGGACCAATCCCATTTTATCCGTGCCTTCAAAGAATTTGCCGGTCTTTCACCCAATCAATTTCAAAAAAAATCGAATGAACTGGTAGAGAACTTTGCGGAGCTTATTTAATTGCTCTGTATCTCCCTGCGCACACCTTCTATTTCCATTACCAAGTCTTCGTTGTATGCGCTTGAAGGCGTTTGATATCCTGCTTTGTAATGTCCATTCAATATTTTTTGCGATACCAGCAGCATGCTTGATGCCGTCAGTGAATATGCTTCAGGGCAACGCATATTGCCTGTGATCGTTTTGCCTTCCGGGTTTTTTACCTGCGCCCAGATAAGGCTGACAGCTTTGTTACGCATGGCATCATCAGGTCCTGGTGATTGCCTGTTGATGATTGCCCGGGTAATACGGCGCACGAATGGAGTACGCAGTAACCAGTTGAACAATACCTGTCCTTTCAGGAAAATCCATGTTGCTTTAGGAATTCCTGTATAGCTGATGATATTGGGAATGCCGGTGGAGAAATAAGCTGTGGACACATCTCCCCAGGGAATGCTCATTACAAAAAGTTTTTTCGTTCCACCGGAAGCATCTGTAGCAAATTCAATCCAGCGGCCTCTTTTGCCAACAGGCTCGGGAGTGATAATGCCATCCTTTCTTGTTGCGCCCGGCTCGCCAAGTTTTAATATAGTAGTAATGGAAGTGCCTCTTGAAAGTTGGCTGCCGGTAATGGCAAATGCAATCTCAAGTTGATCTGCATCCGGTAATTTTTTCTTCAGCCACAATGCCATGCAATCGGTAGGCACCACATCAAATCCTGCTCCGGGCAATAGCATAATGTTCTTTTCCTTTGCCTGCTGGTCATATTTTTCCCTGATGGCTTCAAAAATATCGAGATCGCCATTGAGATCAATGTAATGGGTTTGCGTTTCCAGGCAGGCTTCTATCACGGGTTGGAAAGTATGGTTGTAAGGACCGGCACAATGCACGATCAACTTTACTTCCCTTAATGCTGCTATAAGTGCAGGTTTATCGTTCAAATCAAATATGCGGTAAGGAAGGTCCAGCTTTTTCGCCAGCGTTTCAATAGCTTCCTTGCGCCTTCCCGCAAGTATGGGTTGAAGGCCATACTGTGAGGCAAAACGGGCAATCAGTTCGCCGGTGTACCCATTGGCGCCATAAAGCAGAAATTGGTGTTGCATGCGGGAAAAATACGAAATAAAAGGACTTATGTTTATATTCATATTGTATTTAAACAGTTTTACCACCAACCAAAACAACCGCTATGAGTATTCTTATTACCATCTTGCTAGTGATAGCCGCGCTGGTGGCTTTATTGTTGGTCCTGGGCCTGTTTACCAAAAAAGAATGTATTATTATCCGCGAGATCAATATTCACAAACCCAAAAAGCAGGTGTTTGATTATATCAAGTTGCTGAAAAACCAGGATTATTATAATAAATGGGTAATGACGGACCCAAACATGAAAAAGGAATTCCGTGGCACAGATGGAACTGCGGGTTTTGTATATGCATGGAATGGCAACAAGCACGCCGGAGAAGGAGAGCAGGAGATTACCAAAATAGAGGAAGGGGAATTGATGAACTCGGAAGTACGCTTTGTCCGTCCCTTTAAAAGCGTGGCATATGCAACTTTTGCCACGTCGGCAATTTCAGATAACCAGACATTGGTAAAATGGACTGTTAACACTGGGATGAATTACCCAATGAATGTAATGTTGTTGTTTATGAATATGGATAAAATGATGGGAAAAGATATGGAGATCAGCCTGGCAAATTTGAAAAAGCTGCTGGAGTAAACCACGCAATCAACGTTTCAATAATTTCTGCTGCACCATTTGCATCAGTTCGTCTTTATAATTCCGGCTTATGCCAAGTGATTTATTGCCGATCTTTAAATGATTTCCTTCAATTGAATCAATTCGTGAAAAATTAACGAGATAGGATTGATGTATTTTGATGAACTCATTAACCGGCAATTGGCTTTCTATTCCTTTCAGGGTGAGATAGGCAATGATATTTTTGCCGGATGTGCAGATATTGACATAGTTACCCAGGCTTTCAATGTACAGTATATCTTTCAACTCCACTTTCTCTATCCTCTTTTCACTGCGGACAAACAACCAGGGTGAATGATGATTGCCTGCCGGCGCTTCACGCAACTCAGTATATTCTTTTGCTTTCTGCACTGCTTTGGTAAAACGGTCGAAAGCAACAGGCTTCAGCAGGTAATCGATAATGTTTAGCTCGTATCCTTCCAGTGCATAATTCGGATAGGCTGTTGTTAAGATCACTAATGGCTGCACAGTTGTATTCTTCAGGTATTCCAATCCTGTAATACCCGGCATTTGTATGTCGAGCAACAACACATCGGCTTTGTTTTCCTTAAGAAAATGATCTGTTTTCCGCACATTCTCAAACTGGCCGGCCAATTGCAGGTAAGGCACCTGCTCAATAAATTCTTTCAGCACCTTGCGGGCCACCGGCTCGTCATCGGTAATGATACAACTTAGATTTCTCATGTTATCAGTATTAACTCAACATAAAAAATAGCATTTTCAGAATGGATACGGAGCTCATGCCTGTCTTTATACAAAAGTTCCAGCCTGCGTTTTACATTGGTCAGTCCAATGCCGCCCTGCGCCGGTTGATGATCACTGTACGAATTAACACAGTGGAAAATAATCTGCTTGTCTTCCTGTATAAGACTGATGCGGATAAAACTTTCTTTATTATCATCCCTTGCGCTGAACTTAAAGGCATTTTCTACAAAAGGCATAAACAGTAAAGGAATGATCTGTGTTTCTTTTGGCAGCAGATGTATATCCAACTCTATCCGGAGTGCTGCATTGCTCCGGGCTTGCTGCAGACCAACATAGTTTCTCAGGTGGTCGGCTTCTTTTTCAAGGCTTACATAATCCGCATCTGCTTCATACAAACTGTAGCGAAGCAGGTCAGAAAACTGCAACAGGCTGTTTCTTGCAGCCTGGTCGCGGATATCAATATTACCGTAAATAGTATTGAGGCCATTGAAAAGAAAATGGGGGTTCAGTTGCGACCGTAAATATTTAAGTTCAGTTTTCAATTGGTTGATCTCGATATTCTTTACTTTTTGTTGCTGCTCCGACCATTTATCCGTAAAGAAAAGCATGGAGGAAATGAGAAGGAACCAAACGGCATACAGGAAATTCCATTTGAAATAAGATTGTATCGTCATTTTATCTTCCGGCCAGATGATGGAATCCCAGTATTGCTGATTGAGGCTGCG
>CBHEUU010000317.1:0-6006 GCA_965990355.1 uncultured Chitinophagaceae bacterium | reverse complement strand
CCATCGTTATCACATTCAATTCCATTTCCTGCATCACCACCATCAACGAAATCAGGTTTACGGCATGATACAGCAAACTGGATTCTTCCAACGTATCCGAAATCAAAGTCGAAATCATCATCAGCAGTAGCAAAGGCAACGATATTTTTTGCATTCACTGTACCACCGAAAAACTCATAAGCATCATCATTTCCGAAAGAAACCTGGATATTTTCGAGGGTTGTGCCGCTTCCCACGCCACCACATGTAAGGCCATTGATCTCTGAATTCGGATCAGCAGCTATACCGGCAAATTCAATACGCACATATTTCAGAGTACCGCTATTATCTGCACTAACGGTTCCACCATATTCTGAGTTGATACCACCTTCGATCAATGGAGGAGTGCTTCTGTTGGTAGGTGCGTTACCCAGTAACACAATACCGCCCCAGTCACCTGGCTTACGTGAGCCGGCGGGCTTTCCGGAAGTGAACACGATCGGCTCTGTTGCAGTCCCTTCAGCATACAGCCTTGAATTACGCTCTACTATCAAAGCTCCTTTATTGACTGTATCGCCTACAATTGTGCTACCTGCAGCAATCGTTAATACAGCGCGGTTATTTACAAATACATATCCTTTCAGTGTATACTTTCCTTTGGGGAGGGTAACATTTTCGTCAATTACACCGGTAATTACTTTACTGCAGATAATGATCTGCTCCTTAGTGCCAGTACAATTTCCTGTATCGGTGCCGCCACCATTATGGGTCGAATCGTCAATCTCTACCTTCACACAGGCAGTCAGGCTGAAAGTAATTACTGAAAGTGCCAGAATTAGCTTTTTCATTTTATTTTTTGTTTGGTATTTATTATTTAAACAGTTTGTGGATTATTTCTTAAGATCAAGATTGTAAACAAACCCAAGGGTGAATGTTGTTCCAGGCTTGTAACTTGTAAATATTTTGTCTACATCTTTATCATAAACCTTTTTATCATTGCGATTCTCATACATCATATATTTCTGGTTGAATATATCACCGACTGTCAACCGTAATTCAGCCTTATTCTTCATCAGCTTCTGGCTTATCTGAAAATCAACCAGGTCTCTCGCTTTTTCATAGATATCTCCAAAATCATCATTGCCTACAAGTGAAAGACGCTGACCGATCCTGTTATATAAAATGGCGATATTAGTACCCTTCTCTCCTTCATACTGGAAACCAGCATTGATAAGATAGGGCGATTGACCCTGCAAAGGCCTTTGTACTGAAGGAAGCTTGTTTCCTGCTGCATCTACATTTCCAAGAGTCACTTCTGAGAAAATCACGGAAGCGTTTCCATTAAAGAATAACCGCTCTAACCAATCTGCATTTGCTGAAAAAAAGGAAAGATTTTTACGGAACTCCGCTTCAATACCATACAACTCTGCCTTCTCTGCATTTTGGAATTGGTATTGGCGGCGGGTAGCTACACTGGCGCTGTTCAGACGCAATTCTATTGGGTCAGTAAAGTTTTTATAGAAAGCTCCTAAAGACAACAGTTCTCCTGTCTTCGGATATATCTCATAACGGATATCACCGTTAATAATACTGCTTCTCTTCAGGTCCGGTGACCCTGACGTTGACGCGATCTGCTCAAAATCAAAGAATGAGAAAGGAGCAATTTCCCTGAATTCAGGACGGGCAACTGTTCTGGATGCAGCAAAGCGTAAATTTGTTTTGATGTTGGGAGAAAAAGTCAGGTTAAAAGAAGGTAAGATGTCAAATTTATCTGTGTCAATAATCTGTGCTTTGTCTGTCCCGGCTTGATTGGATTTAAGGAATTGTTCAAAATATTCGAAACGGCTTCCCCAAACCAAACGGATCTTATCACTTAATTTATTGTCGAACATGAAATAGCCGGCCGATAATGCAGATACTCCATAATATTTATCCTGTGGATTCTGAAGGTCTGTTATAAGGTCAAAACCCGTTCCCCCAAAATTGGATGGTTGAAAAATCTGGTCATATGGCAATGTCAGCAAACTGTGATTTGAAGGCTCTGAAAAACCAAGAATGATTGCCTGAAAATCACGCAGACGAACAGTGGCACTACCTCCTATTTTAATTGTTTGCTTTTGTCCCCAAAGGTTGAAAGGCATTGTAGCCGATGCGTTGTAGCCAAAAGCATGATCTGTCAGGTAGCTGAAGAAACGGTTGGTGTTATTCCCCCGTAAATTGATTGTGTAGGGATCACTGGTACCGATGCTCTTGCCATAAGTTTGTACGCGCAGGTCCGGCTGCTCTTTATTATTATATGAGTAGTTAAGATTCCAGGCTACCTTAATATCATGCCATGGTAATTGGTGAGTACCCTCTAACTGAGATGAATAAAGGCTACGTTGATTCAACACGGAAGAGCGAAGTGATACATCTTGCAGGTTTTCTGTATTGATACCAGTACGGGTATAATAGTTATCATCTAACAATTGGTTGAAAAGGTTCTTGAATGCAATCTTATGCTTACCCTTTGTCCAGGCAATATTTGCAACCGCGCCCCAGTTTACTGTGTATTTATTCTGTAAGTCAACATAGTCGAAGAATAACTGCCCATTGTCTCCCTTTTCGTACAATTGCCGGGTCACATCATACAGCATTTTTTGCTTCCGGTATGTAAGGCCTATGATAGAACCAAAAGTGCCTCCGTTTTTACCTTTAGTGGCATTTGTCCATGTGAGTGCATATTGTTGTATTGGCCCTGCAGTGGATGCGACCTGGCGGTAAGCATCATTGTTGAGGGATTGAGCAATAGCAATTTTTTCTTGCTGGCCGAGCCTGTTAAACTGTCCATATTGACGGGGATAGCCAGCCGGAAGATCGCGGTTATTTGAAAAACCCAGTGCATCAGTACTGCCGCGCTTGTTACTATAGAAATCGTTAAAAGTAGATTGGGTATTATATCCTGCACTCGCTCCAAAAATCAGTTGGTTAGCCGTGGGAATATCCTTTGTTTGAATCTGCACTACGCCTCCGGCAAATTCACCGGTAAGATCAGGCGTTGCTGTTTTGTTGATGACAATATTATCAATCAAAGCAGAAGGGATAACATCAAATGAGAACGCTTTTTTATCCGGCTCACTACTGGGCAACTGTGCTCCATTGATCATGGCTGAATTATAGCGATCAGCCAAACCACGAACGATTACAAATTTATTGTCCTGGATGGAAGCACCGCTTACCCGTCTCAGTACCTCACCTGTATTTTTATCAGGTGTTTTGCGTATAAAGTCAGCTGCTAAACCGCTGGATACAGCCACATTGTTTTTCTGAAGCTGCAACAAGGTATTTGTGTTCTCCAGCCTTCTGGATACAGCTTTAACAACCACTCCTTCCATACTTACCGGAGCAGGTTCCAGTGTTACGTTCAATTCATTGTCCATTCCTTCACCTACTACCACCTCATTCACGATCTTGGGAGCATAGCTGATAGCAGAAAACTCCAACGTGTACTTCTTTCCAGGGTTAAGGGAAAGAACATAGCGTCCTTCTACATCAGTAGTAGTGCCGCCAGTTTCTCCTGAGATCTTAATGGATACACCAGTAACAGGTTGGTTGTTGGTATTAAGAACTTTCCCGGAAAGTTTAATTTGAGCATGTAATGCTGAAATGGAAACAATACAAATAAGCAGTAGGACCAGCCTTAAACGCATGTCAGTAATTTCCGGCAAAGGAAGAATGACTAGGTTACCGGCATGTTACGTGGCGATTAAGGAATTGTGAAGGGAATGTTACGGAAATGTTACGGCCGTTTTGTTCAACTTACTTAAAAGAATGTACCTTTATTTTAATTAATGAAAGCTAAGTAGTTATAATATAAAATTCAAAGCATTAAGATTAAATTTTATATTAAGGAATTATTAATTCGGGCTATTTTTCCGGGTCAGCTCCCTGAAGCCGGTAATTTCGCAACCAGTTAAAAACACGATATGGGACTTAATTCATTTTTGAAAATTTTCATGCCTAAGAACCGGGTATTCTTTGAACTTTTTGAGCAGGTGGCAGATAACGTGGCTAAAATGGGAACGATCATGAAGGCTGTGGTAGCCGAAACAGATTTTGACAAACGTGCCGCCCTGATCACCCAGATAGAAGACCTGGAACATGCAAATGATGAACTCACCCATAGTGTATTTACTGAGCTCGGCCGCAACTTCATCACCCCCTTCGACCGGGAAGACATTCACTACCTCGCTACTTCACTGGACGATATCGCTGACTATATATATGCTTCTGCCAAAAAGATCAATTTCTACCGCGTGAACCCCAACGACATGGGTATGCAAAAAATGGCGGAACTGATCGAGCAGGGTGCTTACCAGATCCGCATTGCTGTAAAAGAGCTTCGTGATATGAAAAACATGCGCAATATCACGGAAGCCCTGGTCAAGATCAACAGCATCGAAAACCAGGCCGATGATGTATTCGACATGAGTATCGAACGCCTGTTTGCTACCGAGCCTGATGCAAAAGAAGTGATCAAGAAAAGAGAGATCTACCAGGTAATGGAGATCGTGACCGATAAATGCGAAGATGCCAGCAATGTGATAGAGTCTATCATTATTAAATATGCCTAATAACTATACGCAGTAAGGCAGGCCCTCTGCATATCAGTAAAATCATTTTATGACCACTTTCCTTATTGTCATTATAGCATTAGCGCTGATCTTTGACTATATCAATGGCTTTCATGATGCGGCCAACTCCATCGCCACGGTGGTTTCAACTAAAGTACTCACGCCTTTCCAGGCGGTGCTTTGGGCGGCGTTGTTCAATTTTGTCGCTTTCTTCATTTTTAAGGACCATGGTGTGGCAAACACCATTGCCAAAACGGTAAAGAATGATTTTATCACGCTGGAAGTGATTTTCTCCGGGCTGATCGCTGCCATCACCTGGAACCTGTTTACCTGGTGGCGCGGTATCCCTTCTTCCTCTTCGCATACACTGATCGGCGGCTTTGCCGGCGCAGCAATCGCTCACTCCGGCACATTCAGCTCTGTTAACTCAGGCCCGGTAATCCAGATTGCCGCCTTTATATTCCTGGCTCCCCTCATCGGTATGGTAGTGGCTTTTGCCATTTCCCTTTGGTTTATTTATTCTTTTAAAAAGACCAGGGGCCCTAAAATATTTTCTTCGGCAGTGATCCTGGGCATTCTTCTTTTTTTATATACCAACCTGGAAACAGACCCGGCCAACCTGAAATCGCATTACGATTCCTATCTGCTGAAAGTGATATTCCATTCGCAGAATTTCAAGTGGATACTGATGAGCCTTATTATTATAGTAATGGCTGTCTTCTCTTTATACCTGAGTAACCTGAATGCGCATAAGGCAAATTCCTGGTTCAAGCGTTTGCAGCTTGTATCATCTGCCATATTCAGTATTGGCCATGGCGGTAATGATGCGCAAAAAGTAATGGGCATTATCATGGCTGCGCTTATTGCATCTGATCCTGCCCGCTACAGCCTCAACCACATGGAATGGTGGGTGCCGCTGGCCTGTTATTCTGCCATAGCCCTGGGCACCATGAGTGGCGGCTGGAAGATCGTGAAGACCATGGGCACACGCATCACCAAAGTAACCCCGTTTGAAGGCGTGGCCGCAGAAACCGCTGGCGCTCTTACACTTTTCGTTACCGAATCACTCAAAATACCAGTAAGTACCACTCATACCATCACCGGCGCTATTATGGGCGTAGGCGCTACCAAACGCCTTTCCGCCGTTCGCTGGGGTGTTACCGTCAACCTGATCTGGGCCTGGATACTGACCATCCCGGTGAGCGGGTTGCTGGCAACGGGCGTTTACTATCTTGTACATCTCTTTTTCTGATTCTGTAGGACCTTTCCATTGTCACCCCGGACCAGGTTTAAGACACTATCTACTATAGTTCACTAAGATCCGGGGTCTCCTCAACGTTAGGGGAGACCCCGGATCTTATATTCTTTAAACATGCAAGTTAACTAAACCTGGTCCGGGGTGACAATGGAAAAG
>CBHEUU010000316.1:0-6010 GCA_965990355.1 uncultured Chitinophagaceae bacterium | reverse complement strand
TGATCTTTTTCTTTTCCGTGAAATAAGCTGCAAAATTGCAGTCGGCACATTCCATTAATGAATAAAGTAAATCATTATTGACAAAAGGTACTTTCTGGGTGCCGTGACTGTGGCGGGAAGGAATATTGTACTTTTTTGTGTTACTTTTTGTAAGATTATTTGATGCTGCTGAATCAACGTTTTGAATGCTGTCGGCCGGTATTGATTGAATGACCGGGATTGATTTTTTATCTGCAAGGGTTTCAGCAGGCTTCTTTGTATGAAGCGACTGATAGATAACTACAGCCAGGATACCCGCCAGCAAAATGGCAGCGACAGCCCGGTATTTCCGGATAAAATAGACAGGGGATATTTTTGATGATCTTTCCTGCGCCAGCTTTTGCCTGATACGTCCATACAACTCCGGGGGAGGAGCAACGGAATGCTCTTTCAGATCCTGCCACCCGTTTCCTTCATGCCCATGACGGACTTCCTTGAGTATCTTTTCAAATAAGATCTCAGGTGGTCTCTCCTCATGCTGGGACAGGCGCTTGAATATATCGTCTTGACTATCGGGCATTTTGCTTTAAAATGATCTCTTGTAATTTTGTTCTTGCTTTTGAAAGCTGTGATTTACTGGTGCCTTCATTGATCTTAAGCATTTCCGAAATTTCTTTATGGCTGTATCCTTCTACGAGATAAAGGTTCACAATCGTTCTGTAACCATCCGGCATGCTCTGAATTATTTTTGACAGGTCATCACTGGATAGCGTAATAGAGTTTTCAGCTTCAACAGAAGGATGAATGTCTTCATCATCTTCAATATTTTCCATGAAAACTATTTTGTTTTCCTTTTTAAGAAAATCAAGGCAGGTATTTACAAAGATCCTTCTTATCCACCCTTCAAATGAGCCAAGCCCTTTATAATTGGCAAGGCTTCTGAACACTTTAATAGATCCTTCCTGGAATAAATCGTCGGCATCGGATACGCCAGCATATCGTCTGCATAAGCTGTACATTTTTCCGGAATAAAAATCATAGATATATCGAAATGCGTTATCATCTCCTTCCAGGGTCCTCTTAATAAAGACTCCAATATCGCTATCTGCGTTGCCTTCTGCAGCAGTTCCGCTGGTGTGCCCGATGGAATTCATGTAATGCTAATAGTATTTTTTGGAGCCGCAAAAGTAGAATTACTAGATATAAGAAAAAATTGACATTTGGGCAACCTTTTTATCGTTTGATCGTCCTTTCGCGCCGGTGAGAAACCATATATCCGTTAAGGAGTTATCTGACAGCTTTTTATTCCTTTGCTTGAAAGCTACAGCATAAATAGTAAAAGAAAAAAATGAACGTTTCGGATTATTCATTCACATGGAAATAATTCCAGGATTAATCGTTCATCTTTTTTTCTTTTTGTTTTCTTCAGGCAACCCGGATACTGTTCGGTCGTCTACATATTATAGTCACAGCCAGCATGCCTTGTGGAGTGGGTAATGGTTGAGATAATACATTTTTCCCCTTATGAAAATTTAAAAGAGACCATTCTGGATGCAGATGCGGGTTTATGTTGCTAACCTGTGAAGGAATGGTCTCTGCTTTTAGCTGATCTGAAATTTTAAAACCTATTTAAAGAAACTTCTTTGGAGAGCGTTTTGGTCAACAATGAACTGATTAAGCTTTTAAAGAATATCCCGGATACAACCCTCTGGGGTATCGGGATCCGGATTGCTTTTTGCACCAACTATGATCCCTTGTTATTGCTAAGTGACTTAAGAAGTCAGGCTCAGGATAATCCTGAGGTTTTACAAAGTATAATCGGACAAAAGGCATTTGAGCTGTTAATGGCAAACGCATAGTGCCATGCATTCTTCCTAAAGAGGTATATTTTTTTAGCTGAATCGATTACCCTAGTAGCATTCAAACAATGACCTGCTTGTTTCCACAGGCGGGTTTTTTGTTGCAGCATGTCCTAACCTTTCAACCATTTGTTTTTATGCGCCAGCGATATTACCTGTGCCCTGGAGTTGACATGTAGCTTATCATAAATATTGGCGATGTGTTTTCTGATAGTGAGCACGCTTACTCCCAATTCCACCGCAATGCGTTTAGCATCCCATCCATTCACCATGTGTTGCAATATCTGTTGTTCTCTATCAGTAATGTTGACGGGGATCTCCATCGTGGCAGTAATTTCCTGTGACGGGCTGGTTGCGCGGCTTAATAACTGAAGGGCTTTGCGCGCAATGGCAGGGCTCATAGGTGCTCCGCCGGTTTGCAACACTTCTACTATGGCTGCTTCCAGTACAGCGGCAGGTTCATGTTTCAATATATAGCCCGATGCACCGGCCCTGATGGCTTCAAATATCTTAGCATCATCATCGAATACGGTGAGTACAATGAACTGGATATGGGGATACAATGATTTGGCAATACGGATCGTCTCAATACCGTCCAGCTCGGGCATTTCAAGGTCCATAAAGATCACTTCCGGCAAACCGGCATGGGACAATCCTTTTAGCTGCTCCAGGCACTCGTTGCCATTATGTGCTACAAACACGAGTTCTATACGGCCTGATACTTTCAGCTTCTGCATAAAAGTATTCCGGTTTACTGCATTGTCTTCTGCCAGCGCTATCCTGAATTCCATGGTATTGATTTTAAATTTGCACAGGTTCAATGGTCACTTTTGTTCCTGAAGGCTCAACGGCTTCCCAGGCAATATGCCATCCTGCCTCTGAGGTGCGGGCCTGCATATTTTTCAGGCCATTGCCTCCTCCCTGTAATTTATTAATTTCCTGATTCATGCCCCTGCCATTATCGGTAACACTTATTTTCCAACTGTTATTGCCCTCCACTTCCACTCTGATCTGTTTGGCAGCACTGTGTTTTACGGCATTCGTAATGGCTTCCTGAATCACCTGGAAAAGATGGAAGGCCTGGGTAGGTGGTATCGAAATATCCTGCTCTATATGCTCTATTACATCCATCTCTATGCCCTGGTGACTTTTCCGGATGCGGTGAAGGAACACTTTGATCCGGTCGCTGATAGCAGTGAGGGTGAGGCTGTCTTTATTCAGGGCCCAGATGGTATCACTTAACTGAGCCACCATGGTCTGCGAATTGTTGTTCAATTCAGCGAGTGCTGTTTGGTTTTCTTCACTGATGCCATTGGTCTGAATGATATCAAGATTGGAAGCAATGGAAGCAGCATAGGCGCCAAGGTTATCATGCAGGTCGGCAGCTATGCGTTTGCGTTCATTCTCTTCGGCATCGGCAATGGCTTTGATGACAAGGTGCTTCTCCTGCTCAATGAGTTTTTCCATTTTGAGCCTTTGTTTTTTCCGGTAATCCCTGAATACCATAAAGGAAATGACGATCAACAGGGCACCCACACTTAGGCACATCAATAAGATATTGTTCTTTTGAGCAATGGTGAGTTGTTGCTGTATGATCGTGTTTTCCTTTTTCTGAACTTCATATTTGGTTTGTATTTCTGCAATGGCCAGTTCTGCTTCTGCATCGGATAAGGAATCTTTGGCAAGAATGATCTGTTCAAGTGTTTGTTCATAGGCCTTGGTATCACCTTTGATCTTATAGCATTTTGCCAGCAGGTCATAATAGCCAATACGCAGGCTCAGGGTATTGGTAAATGTCTTTGCCGTGCCGTTCTCCACTTTGAGCAGATCTCCCCGTTGAAGTTTGTCATTGCAATAAGCGATCGCCTTGTCTATTTGTTTGGTTGTGATATAAAAATTAATAAGCGAAATATGATCATCTGTCCATACCGCTCCATCACCCATCTTTTCTCTTACATTGATCATTTCCTGCAGTGCCGATTCTGCTTTGTCATAACGGCCGGCTTTCAAATAGATGTTTGATTGCCTTTGCAGGGACATGGCCAGGCTGTTGAGGTTTTGTCCATTCCTTAACAACTGGATCCCATTTTCGCCATAAAAGATCGCTGAATCCAGGTGATTGCTCAATAGCTGTGCCTGGGCCAGGTTCACATAAATGGATGCGCGCAACATGCTAAAACGGGACTGCTCATCAAGGTAAGATAAAGCGCGCCGCAGCCATTGCAGGGCTTCACCGGGTACTTCCCTGGCAATGGCGATCGAACCGATCGTGTTCATATTGGTACTGATCACCATCGTGTCTTTGAATTTTTCGGCTTCCTTTACAATGTTGTATAAATTGGCTAATGCTTCAGGAAATTTACTACGGCTTCCATAATAGAGGGCCTGCTGTCGTACTGCTTTGAAGTAGATGGCCCTTTCGGCAGGTACGGTTATTTTGTTGCTTTTTATAATGGGATCAATCACAGCTAAGGCACTATCCACCCAACCCCACCTGAAATAATCATTCGCAATGGCGATCTCTGCCAATGCAATGGCCGTTTTATCTCCCGTTTTGATGGCCATTGTTCTTGCCTTGTAAGCATAATGATCGAGTGTATCACGATTCACACTTTGGTATTCTTCACAGAGACCCAGTATGGCAGTTAGTTGATCTCTTTCATTACCGGCACGATAGACAGCCTGTAGTAAGCTGTCTATCGTACTGGTTTGCGCAACAGTAATGGTTGCTGGCATTATCAGGATCATCATGATGGCAGTAATGCGGATCACAGAAGCAGTATTATTCTTCAAACATACCGGTTTCCGGATTATTGACTGCACTGGCCGGCTATTATTTGCTGCTGGGTGGGGTTATAAGCATTGTTGGTAACGTAATACCCACCGCTGATAGCTCCTGCCTTCACTACTTTGGTGATGCCGCATAGGTTCTTTAATACCTTATTCTCATTGACGGTGATGCTGGTGATGGCACCATCAACATTACTGAGCCCATTGAGGTTGGCCAACTTATCGTTCTGGCCGATCGTTATGCCATAGCGCATAGCTGTCACCTTCTCCAGGCCATTCAGGTTGAGCAATTCAGGATTCCTGCCTATATAGATGCCCACTATGTTGGTGATAGCTGCCAGTCCGCTCAGGGTAGTAAGTTTGGTATTATCGGTGATAGAGATCAACCGGTTCTCTTGCAGCCCGGAAGAAGTCAGTTTAGCAAAACCTTGTAGTCCGGTTAATCCCGTTGTAGCGATCCTAAAGTCTTGCCCAATGCTCTCCAGGTTCGCAAAACCTGAAATATCTGTCAGGTTCTTGCCGCCAATATTAAACATGGCTCCCACTGTTTTCAGACTTTTAAAGCCTTTGATGCTGTGTAACGGGCCGTCATATCCAACCAGACGATCACCCGGGCCTGCAGCAGATTCCAATCCAAGTGAGAATTGGACGTTGATCAACTTGTTAAAACCATTGATCGTCTGCAGCTTTACATTGGCGCCAGGGATATTTCCATTCGAAATAATAAGATCCCCATTAACGTTTTCCAGGTTGGCAAAACCATCCAGGTTCGTGATACCCGGACAATTTTCGATCACAAACCTTCCGCAGGTTTTCAATGCTGGCAGGTCGAAGACAGTAAGCGCCTGCACCGTTTCGAGGCCGCCTACCAGGTTAAATGAATTGGGCAGCTTTTCCAATGCATTCATATTGATGGTGGCCAGCTTCACGTTGTGCGTAAGATTTACAGCATCTGCCTCTTTGAATAAAGGCAAGGTGAGCGTATTAAGCTCGCCATTGTCCTTGCAGGTAATATTTCCTTTTTCGTACAACGGGAAATGTGCTGTCTTCAATGCCTTGTTGGAATTGATGCTCAGGCCTGCGGTTGACTTTAATTTATTGGCCATGGCTGTAATATCGGTGAGCGCATCATTCCGTGTGATCGCTACCCAATCCGTTACCACTGAAGGTATATTGATCCCTTCGAGTGTTGTTAGTTTCGGATTCTGATCGATGGTGAGCCTTCCGGTGCACACAATATTTTTTAGTCCGCTTACTGAAGTAAGGTCCGGATTGTCCGTCAGTGTCAGCCCCCATGATCCCAGGTTACCGCTGGCATTGGCAAAGGTACTCAGGTTAGTGAGCAAAGTCTTGGAGATCTCAATAAAGCCGCATTTGTCTAC
>CBHEUU010000315.1:0-6022 GCA_965990355.1 uncultured Chitinophagaceae bacterium | reverse complement strand
GGTGGCGAATGACCAGAACCGCGACGCCAATCGGTACGCTCAAGCGAACGGCGCTCGCGGTTGTGCCGGTCATCACCGTGTCGGTCCTGGGCCGTGTGGCGACGGCTCCGAATCTGTCCTGGTACGAGACTCTGGTGAAGCCGGATTTCAACCCGCCGAACTGGGTGTTCGCGCCGGTGTGGACGGCACTCTATGCAATGATGGCCTTTGCAGCGTGGCGCTTGCTCGGCAGGTCAGCCACATCGCAGCGCGCCGCGGCCTTGGCTCTCTTCTTCATTCAGTTGTCGCTGAATGCCGCATGGCCATGGCTGTTCTTCTGGTTGCAGTATTATGAAAAACCAGCTCAGCAAAAAAGATTGAGCCAGGAAGAATATGATTATATCCATAGTGATGAAGAGAACAAAGTAGCTCCTGAAAGAGTAGCGGCGGAAGTGACGGAGAAAGTGGCATGGCTTAAATTATTAGGATATAATCAAACCTGGGCTTTTGTAGTCGGTAAATTTTTGACCGATGGCGTCTGGTGGTTCTTCCTGTTCTGGCTTCCGGGTTATCTGAAAGATCAGTATCATATTGAGAAAATGGCGATCATGGTGCCGCTGGCGGTATTGTACAGTATGACGATGTTTGGCAGTATCGGTGGCGGATGGTTCCCTATGTATTTTATCAAAAAAGGATACCAGCCTTATGATGGAAGAATGAAAGCCATGTTCCTGATTGCTTTGATTCCATTGGTGGTACTGGCTGCACAGCCATTGGGGGAAACCAGTTATTGGATACCTGTTATCCTGATCGGTGTCGGTGCATCTGCCCACCAGGCCTGGAGTGCGAATATCTTTACTACAGTATCCGATATGTTTCCCAAGAAAGCAGTAGGCTCGGTAGTAGGCATTGGTGGTATGGCCGGTGGCCTTGGCGGTGTGATCATTACCAAGATCGGTGGTGCACTGTTCGATCATTACAAAGCACTGGGCCATATTGAAACAGGTTATACGATCATGTTTGCCTATTGTGCCATCGCATACCTGCTAGCCTGGGGTATCATGAAATCACTAGTACCGAAGTATAAATTAATTACAGACCTGTAAAAACAGAAAGGGTTTCTGCTTAATACAGGAACCCTTTCTGTTTTAAATATCAGGAACGATTACAACATCGCTACACTTCTCTTTACAAAATCAGTAAGCTCAGCTCCTGTCAGCAAACCTTGTGATAACAAAGCCAGGTCAAACGCCTGCTTTGCCAGGTTGCTTTTCTCTTCTTCATTTCCTGCTTGCGCAATTTTACCGATCAACGGGTGATTGCTGTTAACAGTTACTTTATAGTTGTCAGGCAACGAACCATAAAAACCCATTCCTCCGCCCATAGCTGCCATGTCTTTCATGCGGCGCATGAACTCATCCATTGTTACGGTTACAGGTAATTCAGTAGGAGAAAGACTTTCCACTGCAACGGACATGCCCGGTTTCTTAATGGTTTTTTCAAACACTGTTTTTACCGTATTGGATTCTTCTTCGCTTAATGCAGAAGGCAATGGTTCTTCTTTATTGATCAGCGAATCAGCAGTGCCGGAATCAACACGTTTTACCTGCGTCTTTTCCAGTTTTTGTTCCAACTGACTGATAAAATGATTATCAAGCGGTGAATTCATCAGCAATACATCATAGCCTCTTGCTTCAGCTGATTGAATGAAAGCATCCTGCCTGCCGGGATCGGTAGTGTAGAGATAAACACGGTTGCCGTCTTTATCTGTTTGCAGCGGCGACACTTTCTCCTGGTATTCAGTGAATGTATAGAACTCATTTCTGGTATTGGTCAGCAACACAAAATCTTTCGCCTTTTCATAAAACTTCTCATCGGTGAGCATACCGTATTTTACAAACAAACCGATATCACTCCATTTTTCTTCATAAGCCTTTCTGTCTTTCCTGAACAGATCAGACAGTTTATCGGCTACTTTTTTAGTGATATGTGAATTGATCTTTTTTACATGGCTGTCTGCCTGTAAAAAACTGCGGGATACGTTGAGCGGAATATCAGGTGAATCGATCACACCATGCAACAGCATCAGGAATTCCGGTACGATATCTTTTACTTCATCAGTGATAAAAACCTGGCGGGAAAAAAGCTTGATCTTATTGGGCTTCAGCTCCACTTCCTTTTTTATCTTGGGGAAATATAAAACACCGGTCAGGTTGAAAGGATAATCCACGTTGAGGTGGATCCAGAACAACGGATCATCGGAAAAAGGATATAATTCTTTATAAAAATCCAGGTAATCTTTATCAGTAAGTTCTGAAGGCGATTTGGTCCAGATCGGAGTAGTATTGTTGATGATATTATCCACTTCGATGGTCTTGTACTTTGTTTCACCTTTATCGTCCTGCCCATCTTCCACAGATTGGCTGCGCGTTCCGAATTTCACGGGCACAGGCAGGAAGGCACAATGTTTTTTCAGGATATCTTCCAGTTTGTGCTCATCCAGGAATTCTTCTGAATCATTGTTGATATAAAGAATGATATCTGTACCGCGTGTGGTGCGGCTGCCAGGGGTGATCTCAAAATCTGTGCTTCCTTCGCATACCCAGCGGGCGGGCTTGGCCCCTTCCTGGTAAGAAAGGGTTTGTATCTCCACTTTATCAGCAACCATGAAGGCAGAGTAAAATCCGAGACCGAATTTACCGATCAGCTCATTGGCATCTTTTGCATCTTTGAATTTCTCCACGAACTCGGTAGCGCCGGAAAAAGCGATCTGATTGATATATTTTTTGATCTCATCGGCGGTCATCCCCAGCCCGGAATCACTGACAGTAATGGTCTTTTTGTCTTTATCAAAAGACACTTCCACCTGGAGATTGCCCAGTTCCCCTTTGTACTGGCCCAGGGAAGAGAGGCGTTTAACTTTTTGGGTGGCATCTACAGCATTGGAAACCAGTTCTCTCAAAAAGATCTCATGATCGGAGTACAGGAATTTTTTTATGATAGGGAAGATGTTCTCCGTATGGATCGAGATAGTACCTTTTTCTTGCATATACGTAATTTTTGAAAGAGTTGTTTGCCCTTTTAAGCAATGGGTGTTCCAAATTGGTGTGCGCGGACAAAGTGGCAGAAATAACGCCTGTTTACTTTCTTTCCCTTACAGCTTTTTCAATCCCTTCCAGCATTTCCATTTCCACTTTCTGTATTTCCAACAGCCGTTTATTCTGATGGAGCAGCAGGTGGTCCAGTTTTTCATGAAGCATACGGATCTCCACTTCTGCTTTGAGGTTTACTTTATAGTCGTGCTCTGCACGTTGGCGGTCTTTCGCTTCCTGGCGGTTTTGGCTCATCATAATGATAGGCGCCTGGATGGAAGCGAGACAGGAAAGGACCAGGTTGAGCAGGATGAATGGGTAGGGATCAAAGCCTTTCTCGTGCAGGAACCAGCCATTAAGGATCATCCATGCGATGAGGATAATGAAGAAGATGATAATAAAACGCCAGCTTCCACCGAAACAGGCTACTTTATCGGCAAGCCTGTCGCCTAAGGTTAAATTTTTTTCAGTAGGAAGAGAAGGCAGTTTGGATAAGATATTGCGGCTGTTAATGCTTTTCGTAACGACCTTTTCCACTTCATTCAGCTCACCGAAATCCTGTTCCAGCAATGCATTGATATAATTTTTACGGAGTTCGATCAGTTGTTCTGGAGAGATGGCTGATATATCTTCTGTGCCAGGGTAGTGCTGTTTGAAATAATCGGTGAAGGAGCAATCAATAGGGGAAGTATTCTTTTTCATGAACCGTTTCTTTAAAAGGTAGGACTTTTTTTGTGTCTCGCAAAGAAAGGATTGTATCCCACCAAGACAACAAATAGCACAAAGAAAATCCTTTGTGCTCTTTGTTGTCTTGGTGGGAAATATCAAGCGTAGATACGTTCAATTGCATCCTTATACTTTTCTGTGATCACCTTCCGCTTCATCGAAAGCTTGGGCGTCATTTCGCCGGTATCGATTCCCCATTCATTGGAAAGCAATTCAAATTTCTTTACCTGTTCTACGTGATTGAGGTATTTATTATAACGTTCAACAATGTCTTTATAAAGATTGATCACTTTTTCATTATGGATCAACTCTTCATTGGTAGTGACCGTAACATTATTCTGTTTGCACCAATCACGCAATTGCGGGAATGCCGGCACAATAAGCCCACCTACAAATTTCCGTTCAGGTCCTACTACCATCACCTGTTCAATAAAGGGTGATTCCTTAAGCAGATTCTCGACAGTAAGAGGAGCTACGTATTTACCACCACTTGTTTTGAATAATTCTTTTTTGCGATCGGTGATCTTGAGAAAGCGGTTATCAACTATTGTTCCGATATCACCGGTATGGAACCACTCATCAGTGATGGCTTCTGCAGTGAGATCAGGACGTTTGTAATAGCCCAGCATGATATGCGGGCCTTTGCTTAATATTTCTCCGTCTTCTGCAATTTTTACTTCCACCCCATCGATCAATGGGCCTACTGTACCGAATTTCCTGTTTTCTACCTGGTAGCGGTTAACGGCAATTACTGGTGATGTTTCCGTGAGGCCATAACCTTCCATTATAGGGATTCGGGCCGCTGTGAATATGCGTATCAGGCGCACCTGGCAGGCAGCTCCGCCGGTTACGACACATTTCAGTTCGTTGCCCAGGCCTTCCCTCCATTTATTAAAAATAAGTTTGTTGGCCAGTTTTAATTGCATGGTGTACCAAAAGCCCTGGTTCTGGTTGATCTCAAATTTTTCCGCCAGGCCATGTGCCCAAAAAAATAATTTCTTCTTGATGCCGGTGAGTTCATTGCCTTTCTGCATGATGCGGTCGTACACTTTTTCCAGCAGCCGCGGCACAGTAGTGAACATATGTGGTTTCACTTCCTTTAAATTATCGCCGATCGTATCAAGACTTTCTGCATAATAAATGGAAGTACCCCTGAAAAGATAGATATAGCTTACCATCTTTTCGAAGATATGATTGAGCGGTAAAAAGCTTAATGAACGCATTTCATCTCCCGGGGGAAAGCAGGGAAGGCAGGCGACTACGTTTGAAAGGATATTGCGATGGGTAAGCATTACACCTTTGGGTGTGCCAGTGGTGCCGGAAGTGTAAAGGATCGTTGCAACATCTTCATATTTGATGCTTGCTGCAATTTCTTTTACACGGGCTTTTGTTTCAGGTGTAGCATGCGCAGCAATGTCTTTCCAGTAAGTGGCATTGGCCACGTGTTCGATCGTGAATATTTCTTTGAGGTTGGGAAGTTTATCTTTCAGGCTAAGCACTTTGAGGTAAAGCTCTTCATCGTTCACAAACACGAACTTTACCTGGGCGTCTTTTAATACAAATTCCAGTTCACCAATGCTGATAGTGGGATATACCGGCGTTAAGACGGCACCGATCTGTTGCGTGGCCAGGTCTATCATCAGCCATTCGGGCCTGTTCTTACAGAGGATGGCCACCTTATCACGGTTTTCTACCGTCATGTCATTAGGGCCGGCGCCAAGGGCCAGCAGGCCGGCGGCGAGGTCATCAACGATAGTGGCTACTTCACGGGTACTATAAGTTTTCCACCGGCCGCTTTCTTTTCCGGCAAGCATTACTTCCAGCGGCGTTCTTTCCAGGTGCCATTCGATACAATCAAAAAGTCTGCGGGGCTCTGTCATATTACAATCGTTATTCTGTAGACAAATTAGGCAAAAAAGAATTAAAGAAGGAAGAACTCATAAAGTTTAAGAGTTAAAAAGGTTTAAGGGGTTTAAAGGTTTAAGATTCAGCAAGCAGGTGAGTACCGGCCCATTAAATCTTAAACCTTTAAACCCCTTAAACCTTTTAATTTATATATTATTTGCTGGCTACCGACTGGTAATATTGCCCTGCAGGCATCTTAAATACCCTGTTGCGCTGGAACTTGTTAAGCGCTTCGTATTGGTCTGCATGGGATTTTGTCCAGTTGTCGTAAGCCGCCAGGTTTTCTACCGGACCAAACAGCCATTGATTGTAGGCTTCAA
>CBHEUU010000314.1:0-6034 GCA_965990355.1 uncultured Chitinophagaceae bacterium | reverse complement strand
CAGATGGCCTTCTGCATGGGATTATCCTGTAGCATTCAGCAAAGATTCCAGTGCAGCTTTTCATATTTCTTATAAAGAAATGAAAAAAGCGTTACCAGCTGAAGGCAGCGGCATTTCTTCCGGTAAAGTGTTTAAAAAATGGAAGATGCAAACTGCTATTGGTGGTGGTCCTGTGCTTGTAAGAGATGGAAAAATATCTATCAGCAATAATGCAGAGCTGAAGTTCACCGGCAATGCCATTAACGATAAACATCCGCGCACAGCAATGGGCTATACCCGCGACAACAAACTTATCATCCTGGCAATTGAAGGAAGAAACCCCGGCACAGCTGAAGGGGCCACTCTTATACAGGAAGCAAAAATACTTGCAGACCTTGGCTGCTGGGAAGCACTCAACCTCGATGGAGGCGGCAGCAGTTGTTTACTGGTAAATGGCAAAGAAACCATCTGGCCTTCAGACAAAGGCACTCAACGACCAGTTCCCGCCGTGTTTATCATTGAATAATATTAACTATAAATTAGTTCAGGTCCATTCGCGCCTATTCGCGTTAATTAGTGCAATTAGCGTTACTATTCCCAAACTAACGCACTCGCTCCCAGTATCGCCGCATCCGATTCTCTCAAATGACTGATCAGTAATTTCACTTTATTCTGGAACACCTGTATCAGGTTAGCTTCCATGTGTTCACGGGTGGGTTTTAATATCAGGTCGCCGGCTTTAGTGAGACCTCCGAATAAGATGATTGCCTCGGGGCTGGAAAACATCACGCAATTGGCCATGGCCAGTCCAAGGATACGGCCTGTGTATTCATATACATGACGGGCCAGGCCATCACCCTGAATCGCCGCTTCGTATACTTTTTTAGAATCAATCTCCTCTTTGGGAATATTTCTGAGGCTGCTGGGTGTGTCAGTGCTTTCGAGAAGCTCCAAGGTGGTATAGCGTACACCGGTGGCGGAGGCATAACTTTCCAGTGAGCCTCTTTTGCCTGTGCCGGGATGCAGTCTGCCATCGGGGATAATAATGGTATGGCCAACTTCTCCTGCAAATCCATCATGACCATAAATAAGTTGTCCATTGGCTACAATACCGCTGCCCACGCCGGTGCCAAGTGTGATCATGATAAAATCCTTCATGCCTTTTGCAGCGCCGTACATCATTTCACCGATTGCGGCCGCATTGGCATCATTGGTGAGGGTGACAGGAAGCCTGAATTTGTTTTCGATCAGTTTGGCCAGCGGTACAATTCCTTTCCAGGGCAGGTTAGGAGCGTATTCAATAGTGCCGGTATAGTAATTGCCATTCGGCGCACCAACGCCAATGCCTTTCATCCGGCCAATGCCGCCTGCTTTGTCAATGATGGCTGATAAAGCTGTATATAAGTCATCTATAAAAGAACCAACTTCTGTATGCTTCTTCGTGGAGATCTCATCTGAAAACAAAAGATTGCCGTCGCGGTCCACTATGCCAAACTTGGTACCTGTGCCGCCAATATCAATCCCGATCGAAAGAGGATGTAATGTAGAAGTTGATGCTGATTTAGCCGCTGCCATGTTGTTGGTTTTAAAAATAAGCCCCGTTAAGTAACTAACGGGGCGATAAATGTACGAAGGAAATGTTTTCTTTTCTGTGTATTTTAATGTCCGCCAGCGCTGACTTCAGCATCATAGTCTATACCTTGTTTACGCAGGATGCCTTTCACTGCAAAGGCAAAAAATGCCAGGTAAGCAAAGCAGATAACCGCTACAATGTAAGACTGGTGAATGCCGATAATATCAGCAAGTTTACCTTGAATGGGTGGAATAATACCGCCACCGAGGATCATCATGATCAGGAAGGCTGAACCCTGGGTAGTGTATTTTCCAAGACCGGCAATCGCGAGTGAGAAGATGCATGGCCACATAATAGAGCAGCATAGACCTCCGCTCAGGAAAGCATAGATCGCAACCCGCCCTTCAGTAAATAAACCGATCAGCATGGCTATAACGCCAAGCAATCCGAATATCAGTAAAGTTTTGGCGGGTTTTTCCTGACTAAAAAAGAAGGCGACGATTTGAATAAATACGCAGATGATATAATAGTACAGAGCGCTTACATCATACTGCGCCAGTGCGTTTACGCCTAATACAATACCAAATGCAGCTACCGGTACTATGAACAGCAGGGCTTTTCTGGTAGAGCTGCTGAAGTTGAATGCAGAAATAGCCCCGGCCCAGCGACCGATCATCAAACTGCCCCAGTAGATGGAAATGAAAGGCGCTATTTCAGATGATTGATATCCGCCAAAAGCTTTTTGCTTTAATAATTCACCCAGGTTACTTCCAATGGCAACTTCCACACCCACGTATACAAAAATGGCAAGCATACCCAATACGAGTTGGGGATATTGCATAGCACCCCAACCTTCCGGTTTTTTAGCTGCCACCCGGTTGGAAACCAATAACCCGAGCACTACAACCAGCATGGCTCCAAGCAACCATTTAAGCCTTGTTTGCTCCAGCGGATCTTTTAATGCTTTGATCTTTGCCTGTTGCGGAGCTATTTCTATTTTAAGCTGGTCTGCCAGAGCTCCTGCATCAGATGTAATCTGCGCAACCTTCAAATGTGTCAATGAGTCAATGGCTTTTACCTGTGGGTTGATCTGTTCTTCCAGGGTAGCGATTTCTTTGGCCTCAGCAGATTTATAGCTGCTGAAAACCGGAACGAACATAATGATCAGAAGACCCGTAATAATAAGAAGTATGTTCAATGCTTTGTTGGCTTTTTCCACTTTCTCTTCGGATTTACCGGGAGGAACTTTTTTGGAAAATGCAAACAGGGCAGCAGCTCCTATAAATAAGATGCCTACACAGGTGTAAAGAACGATCACTTTTCCCAATCCCAAAGCTGCGATCTTTTCATCAGTAATGGCAGCAGTTGTACCAAACAATGCAAAGGCAACCACTATAGGACCAATGGTAGTACCAAATGAATTGACAGCACCACCCAGGGTTACACGGCTTGTGCCGGTGGAAGGATCTCCCAGGGCAATGGAAAATGGTTGTGATGCTGTTTGCTGTAAAGAAAATCCGAGCGCTACAATAAACAAACCAACCAGCATGCCAGCAAATACATTAGCATTTACAGCAATGATCATGGCTACAGCGCCTAATGCAGAAAATAAAAGACCGTAAACAATGCTTTTTTTGTACCCCCATTTTGCTATAAGATCATTCCCACCCAGTGCAGCATAAATAAATAAGATCAGTGCACCAATATAGTATGCCAGATAAAAAGCAAAATCAATCAACTGGCTTTGAAACTGATCAAGATTGAAGTAGTGCTTACAGAATGGAATGAAAACGCTGTTGCCGGCAGCGATAAATCCCCAAAAAAAGAAAACGGTAACTAACGTACCGAGTGCCCCATAATTTGTAGGTATTTTTGCTTGCTGATTCATAGCAATTGGGTTGTTTTTTGATTTTAGGGGTTGAAAATAGAAATAAATCGGGTAGCGAAAAATTTTTAATTATAAAAAGCCCGTAATGGAAAAAACCACTTAATTTGATATGAATTCTTCTTAGCACAAACTTTTTGAATGGAAATTGTACACGTAGCGGCAGAATGTTATCCTGTAGCAAAAGCAGGAGGATTGGGAGATGTAGTAGGGTCCCTGCCAAGGTACCAGGCAGAACTGGGCCATGTGGCCAAAGTGGTAATGCCAATGTACCGCACCAGGTTCTTATATGAAAACAGCTGGGAACTGGTGCATGAAGGAGGCCAGTACCTGGGCTCTCACTGGTTTCATTACAGCGTGATCAGGGAAAAAACAAATAAACTCGGTTTTGATCTTTACCTCATTGATATCAATGGCCTGCTCGATCGTGAAAAGATATATGGCTATGAAGACGATACCGAAAGGTTCGTTGCCTTCCAGATAGCTGTTTGCGACTGGCTTAATAGCTGGCAGCATGCGCCGGGTGTGATCCATTGCCACGATCACCATACCGGTCTTATACCTTTTATGATGAAGTATTGCTACGCGTTCAAGGATAAGCTTGCAGGCGTGCCCAGCGTATTTACTGTGCACAACGGGCAATACCAGGGTTGGATCGGTTGGGACCGCTATTATTTTATCCCTGCTTATGATAGCTGGAACTGGGGTATGCTGGACTGGAACAATACCATTAACCCCATGGCTTCTGCAGTAAAATGCGCCTGGAAGGTTACAACCGTCAGCCATAGTTACCTGGAGGAGCTTCGTTATGCTGCCAATGGATTGGAGAATCTTTTCCATTATGAAGTGGGCAAGAGCAGTGGTATATTGAATGGCATTGATACCAAAGTATGGAACCCTGAAACGGATAATTATATTATCCGGAACTATGATAAAGAGCTGGTAGAAAAAGGAAAGAAGAAAAATAAAAAAGAACTCTGCGGGCAATTCGGGCTTGATCCTGAAAAGCCGCTGGTGGCTTTTATCGGCCGCCTGGTAGGAGAGAAGGCAGCTGATCTTTTGCCCGATGCAATCAGCCAGTCCATCTATCAGCATCATGGCAAAGCCAATTTTATAGTATTGGGATCAGGAGAGCCTGAGCTTGAAGATCAGCTGGACAATATGAAACACCGCTTTAATGGGTATTTTAATTCCTATATAGGGTATAGTGAGGCGCTTAGCCACCTCATTTACGCAGGATCGGATTTTTTGCTGATGCCGAGCCGCGTGGAGCCATGCGGACTTAACCAGATGTATGCATTGCGCTATGGTACTGTGCCTATGGTAAGAAGTGTGGGAGGCTTAAAAGATACGATCACTGACTTTGGCGACTGGCAGGGCTTCGGCATCCGTTTTGATCAGGCCTCTGTAAGTGATATCACTTATTCAGTTGGCAGGGCGATTGATCTGTACACGCATAAGCCAGACCTGTATTCCTGGATGCGGACGCATATGATGACCATTGATCATTCATGGGATTCATCGGCTCAGCAATACATCGACCTGTACCAGTCATTACAAAAAACATAAGAACCAATATTAAAAGTCATTAAGACAATTTGGTTATTTGCATTGATCTTTTGAACTTATACTGACAATTTTTTTTACAGGTGAACTTTGATTACTATTTCTTGTTTACCTTTTCCACCCAATAGGACTTTTAAAAATGTTTGCCTATGTCTATTACTAAAGAAATTTTGAGCGTAATTCTTGGCGGAGGTGCCGGATCAAGATTATATCCTTTAACAGCAAGCCGTTCGAAACCCGCTGTACCTATTGCCGGTAAATACCGGTTGGTGGATATACCTATCTCCAATTGCATGAATTCCGGCATTAACCGGATGTTTGTATTAACGCAATTCAATTCAGCCTCCCTCAACCGCCACATCAAAAATACTTATCACTTCAGCGCTTTCAGTTCCGCTTTTGTTGATATCCTTGCTGCCGAACAAACACCTGATAACCCAACATGGTACCAGGGCACGGCAGATGCAGTGAGACAAAGCCTTCGTCATATCGCTCCCTTTGACAGTGAGTATGTACTGATACTTTCCGGCGACCAGCTTTATCAGATGGATTTCCAGGACATGCTGGACAATCATAAGAGATCAGGCGCTGATATTTCCGTTGCAACCATTCCGGTAGGCGATCGTGAAGCACCAGAGTTTGGTATCCTGAAAGAAGAAAAAGGATATATCAAATCATTCATCGAAAAACCCAAACGTGAATTGCTGGCAGACTGGGTGAGTGATACAGGGGAGGAGATGAAGAGTGCCGGCAGGAATTATTTAGCATCCATGGGGATCTATATTTTCAATCGTGAACTGTTGTTTGATTATTTGCAGAATGATTACCTGGAAGCAACCGACTTTGGTAAAGAGATCATCCCACAAGCGATTGATAAATGTACAGTGGCCAGTTACCAGTATGATGGCTACTGGACTGATATCGGTAATATCTACTCTTTCTTTGAAGCCAATCTCGGACTTACCGATGATATTCCCGAATTCAATTTATTTGATAATACCCGTTCCATTTATACCCGTGCCCGCATGTTG
>CBHEUU010000313.1:0-6055 GCA_965990355.1 uncultured Chitinophagaceae bacterium | reverse complement strand
TATCATGCCCATCACCAGCATATAAACCAGGATCATCGGCTGTGCAATAAAATCCAGTGAAAGGTCCTTATGCATTAGTTTATTCAGCAGTGGCAGGAAAATCCATGCCAGCAGACATCCGAGAACAAGGGCGATAAAAGTGATCAAAGCTGTTTCCTGCAGGAATTGCCGCATCAGTTGAGGCCGGTTGCCACCCAATACTTTTCTTACACCTATTTCTTTGGCGCGGTTTACCGATTGGGCTGTGGTCAGATTGATGAAATTAATGCAGGCTACCAGCAACAGGAATCCACCGATCAATCCCAATGACCATAGTTCTTTTCTGGCTAAACTTCCATTGCCGAAATTTTCAACGGTCTTATCCAGGTGTATGTCTTTCAATGGCTGGAAATTAAGTTGCCTGGTAAATTGTGGATCATCTTTATAATGCTTTTTTTCAAAAGCATTTAATTGGGTTTGAAGGGTTGCAGGCTGATGCCCTTTTTGCGCCAGCACGAAACATTCCGTATTACCTCTTATATTCTCCCATGCAGCAGGATCATTAAACATGCCTGCCGCTATTTTCCGGAATGTGGCAAAAGATCCGGCTATTCTCACTGGCAGGTCTGTATTGGGTGGAAGGTCTTTGAATACACCGGTTACCTGCAATGGTATACGAAACGACCATAGTTGAAATGTTTTACCAATAGCCGCATCTGCATTGTTAAAGAATTTCCTGGCAAGGCTTTCATTGATCACTACCATATTCGGTTCAGCCATGCCTTCCGGGCTGCCGGCTACCCACTGATAATTGAATATGTCGAATATGCCGGGTTCAGCCCAGAACATACCACCTACCTCTTTAAATCTTTTTTCTTCTTCCAGTCCTTTGGAAGGAATATAAATCTGTCCTTCTCCGAAATTGGCGATAGCCGCCACTTTTTCCAGTTGCGGAAAATCTGTGCGCATGGCATCGGAGAACGGTGGAGGGGTGACCGCATTTTTTGAAGAGATCTCTCTATTGCTTTTTTTGATGTTAGTAGTTACTACGCGGTAGACCCTGTCTTTGTTGACCTGGTAATCTTCATAGGTCAATTCATACCGGATGATCAGGAAAAGCAGGAGGCTTGCGGCCAGGCTAACCGCAAGTCCCAGTATATTTAACAAAGAAAAACTTTTCCGTTTCCAAAGGACGCGCAGGGCGATTTTGAAGAAGTTTTGAAGCATGGCTACTTAAATAAGAATTGAATTGGTAAGTGTACAGAAATACGTAGAGTGTCGTACCAAATCAAATACCATTTTTTAAGCCGCTGGTTATCAAACCAAAGCCTTCCTGTTTCTATTCAAGGTGTCCGTTTTTGATACGTACACTGTCCGGTTTTATTAATATAATGGAGTGGGAGTTATTCAGTAATGAAAGGAAGTTTTACCGAAGCATATTTAGGTTTATTAAGTTGGTCCTTCAGTTTTTTAAATGTTTCAAAAGGCCCTTTGGTCACAAACATGTTTACCAGCCATGCGGGAATGGAACCGCCTGGGTCGGTTTCCAGTATATATTCCAATCTTATACGGTTCGGGCCTTTAGGTGTGATCACCCATTTGCCAAATGATTTACTTACACGCACGATCCCTTTTTTCTCCGGTATATAAGTGGGGTCAACAGGCCCATCGATAGTGACCACTTTGGTGGTGGGGTCCTGCGTTGCGATCAGGTGTGCAATAAAATCGCGGTTGCTGAAGGGCCAGGGTAGTTTCACTTCGGAATAATAATACAATTCCGAAGGAGAAACCTGTTTTAACAGCACACTTGATTTGGTGCTGTATACCCACTCCGTGCCAGCATTGGCATCGAGCACAACAGCCGTAAGCTTGGTAAGCGTGGTATTTAATTCGCAATCTACTTTGATGGCCTTGAGGTTGGAATTGGCCTGTGTTTTTGTGTAGACGGCAATGTTCTCTTTGTTCAGTTTCAGTGTCCAGTCTTTCTGTGCTTTGCCATGCAGGAATGCGGCCAGCAGGGCGGCACTCAGCAATAAATGTTTAATCATTCGGGTATGTTTTGATCCGGTCGGTAAGCAAATTTACAATTAACAAATGATCAGGGTTTGGGTTCGATTTTTTTATTAGTTTGCCTCATGATCACGCGTGCACTGTTTCTTACCGCCGTACTCACCCTTTTTATAAAAGGGGTTACATTTTCCCAAAACAAAAAAGAACTGATCAGTGATTTTGATATTTACCGGTCAATCCTGGAAAAAGCCCATGCAGGGTTATATAAATATCATTCAAAAGCCCAGGTAGACAGCGTATTTGCTGTTCACCGGAAGAAGATCAACGAAAAAACAAACCTGGTTGATTTTTATAAACAGGTTTCAGCTGTGCTTGCTTATATCGGTAGCCTGCACGATGAAATATCTTTGCCGGACAGGGAAAAAAAGAAGCTCGCAGCGGAAGCAGCCTTTTTCCCTTATCCTGTTAAGCTGGTCGATGGTAAACTATTGATCAACGCAAGTGAAGGAAAGATACCTGCGGGAGCAGAGGTTTTATCCATCAACGGCAAAAAAGTGAAAGACATATTACCTGCATTGTATAAATATTATACAACCGATGGTTTTAACATTACCGGGAAAGCTGAAGGGCTTAAAGCCAGCTTCCCCTGGTATTACCGGCTGGAATATGGATTACCGGTTTCTTTTAAGATCGACTATAAAGCTTACGCTGAAAAACAAATCAGGCAGGTGATACTAAAACCTGTTACGTGGAAAGAATACAGTGTTGCATATAAAAAAAGATATTCCCTTGCATTTGACACAGCAACAGGCGATGACTATTCTTTCCGGCTGATCGATAGTCTTAATGCAGGTATTCTTACTGTCCCTAGTTTTTCATTGGGGAACGCATCGTCAAAGAAACATGCGACCTATAAAAAATTCCTGCAGGAAACTTTTACAGCATTAAGGCAAAAGAATATTCAGTATCTTATAGTAGATATCCGCGAGAACGGTGGAGGTTCAGATCCCAATGATCTGCTTACATTTTCTTATCTCGCAAGGCAGCCGTTCAAAGAAAATGCAAAAGCGTTTACCATATTCCAGGAACTTCCTTATAAAGAATATTCAGAAGAGGATACAGCTGATATACGGGACCTTGAAGAGAACTTTCATGATGAGCATAATCAATTCATGAATGGCAGGTATTACCAGAATCCTTCTTATAATCCTTATTGGCAGCCTGATTCATTAGCATTCAAAGGGAAGATCTATCTATTGGTTGGCCCTGCTGTAGCTTCTGCAGCTTCCTTATTTGCCTCACTTGTAAAAAGTGAAGGTTATGCTACCGTAATTGGTGAAGAATCGATGGGCGGTTATTATGGACATACGGGACATAACCCCGTAGCATACCGTCTTCCGCATTCAGGTTTTTCCCTTACTGTTTCCACGGTTGATCTGGAGCAATTCGTTACTTCCAAAAAAGATACCCCTTTCGGACGCGGGATAATGCCGGATATAGAAGTTCATCAATCGCAGGAAGATTTTATGAAGAATAAAGATGCTGTAATGGAACGTACACTTCAATTAATAAATAGATAACTCAAACGATGGCCGATATTCGGCCATCGTTTACTGCTTAATAAATGTTGATCAGCGGGCTGTATCCTCCCGGGAAGTTGACATTGGATGCGCTGCCATTGGTTACGCCGGTTTGCACAACAGAGCCGATCCGGTAATTGTATGTACCCGGAACGCCCGCCGTAACCGTAATGTTGTAAACACCTTCAGGCACCAGCGTATAGGAGGAAAAATAACCGCTGGTAAGGCAGTGGCATACACCTGTGCACCGGTAACAGGATCAAGCAGGCGGATCACAAATGGCAATCCATAAGCATTCTGACAGGTGACACTGTAAGAAGCAAATGATTTGACTGGTTTTGAAACGGGTTCTGGTTTTACATCAACAGAAGGCTGTTGGGAAAATAAAAAAGCGGTAAAAATAAAAGCAAGCATTTTCATAGATCATTTTTTTAGGATACTGAAATTAAGTAAATGCAATGGTAAAAACAGTACGGGTTAACACCTACGAATTATTACTTATCATGATACCTTGTTAACCCATTATAAAGGGTCCCCAACCATTTATCTCCTTTGCTATCAATAGCAATAGCCTGGATAGGGGAATCGGTACCGGGAATGTGGAAACTGGGGGAATTTTTATCACCCAGTACAGACAGGCGGTTTCCTGCCAGCCAGATCTTATTGCCTTCAGCGGCAATAACCTTAATTCCTTCGGCAGTGGAGGAATAAGGAATCTCTTCTAATGCATTGCCATTCACCCGGGCTACTGTTCTCACTGAAGTGCCGCTTAATGCCACTACTGGTCTATTGTCTTTATCAATGATCATTGAATAAGGAAAGCTGGAAGGGTATCCTGCTGTAGCAAGATTAAGACTGGACCATTGACCGTTTTCATATTTCCGGATGCGGCCGACAAAAGCAAAGAAATTAAAATCGCCTGACCAGAGCGCGCCGTTCCTGTCAATAGCTAATGAAAGCACAGGGTCATCCGTTTCTATTAGTATATCCCACCGGTCATCTGCATTAATCCTGATAACACTGCCTTCTGTGCCAACATAAGTGATCTTTCTTTGTGTATCGTGTGTAATGCAGGTGATGCCTCTATATGTAAGAGGGCTGTTGATAGTTGTATATACCTGCCAGCCAATACCATTAAACCTTGCAAGTCCTTCGTTAGTACCCACCCAAACGGTACCATTATCTTCTACCGCCAGCGCTTGTATATAAGAGGATGGAAGGGGTGAATTATTTACATCAAAAGTTTTCCATTCATTTCCCTGCCAACGTATCAATCCTTTTGAAGTACCGACCCATTTCACATCCTGCTTATCAATCGATAAAGCATTGATCTGATCATCCGGAAGAGGTGAATTAAGCGTGTTGAACAATGTCCATTCAGGAATACTTTCCGGAGGAGGTGGAATATTCGTTGTTTCTTTTTTACAGGAGAAAAGAAGTGTAAGAAGTAAGCATGCAACAGTTCCATGTTTCATACGATAATCAATTATCAAGGTTGGTTTAATAGTTGGCTGACAACCGATAGGATAAATGTGTGGCGCCTGCTGGATGTTTTGGGGTGGTTTTAACATTTTTCCTATTATTGCGCACAATTTCCAACTGATGATCAACGGGCAAAAAGTAGTAGTGGTTCTTCCGGCTTACAATGCAGCTAAAACATTGGGGCAGACTTATGCAGAAATAGACCGGTCAATTGTGGATGAAGTGATACTGGTGGATGATGCCAGCAAAGATAATACGATTGAAGTGGCGAAACTGATTGGCATTACACATATCATCCGCCATGAAAATAATAAAGGGTATGGCGGTAATCAAAAGACCTGTTATAGAAAAGCGCTGGAAGTAGGGGGAGACATTATCGTGATGCTTCATCCGGATTACCAGTACACGCCGGCACTGATCGGGCCTATGGCTTCTTTAATTTCCAATAAAGTATATCCTGTAGTGCTTGGCTCCCGCATACTGGGCATGGGCGCGCTGAAAGGAGGGATGCCTTTATATAAATACATTTTTAACCGGTTTCTCACGGCTTCCCAGAACCTGCTGATGCGGCAAAAATTATCGGAGTATCATACCGGTTACCGGGCTTATCACAGGGCCGTGCTGGAGTCAATACCTTTTGAAAACAATTCAGACGATTTTGTTTTCGATAATGAAATGCTTGCGCAGATATTTTATAAAGGGTATGAGATCGCTGAGATCACCTGCCCCACCCGGTATTTTGATGAAGCTTCTTCCATCAACTTCACCAGGAGCATGAAATATGGTTTGGGCGTGCTGCGGGTAAGCATGCAATACGCTTTACAAAAGTCCGGCCTCGGCAGGTTCCGGATCTTTAAAGGCATGTGATCTTCCTTTTTCCCATCGCCTGATCCTGATGGAAAGCATTTTCATTACTGTGCTTGTTCCCATGTACAACAACATCAGCGGAAATATTTTGAATAAACCTCTTTTAGTGGAATTGTCAATGTCAAGCAATGGCAGGA
>CBHEUU010000312.1:0-6059 GCA_965990355.1 uncultured Chitinophagaceae bacterium | reverse complement strand
CCTGTGGTGTTGCCGAAGTTTTGCCGTATTTGCCGGGAATAGGGAAAAGGGTTACATTGAAAGGAATGTCATCGGTCCAGCTTGAATGATAAAAAGTACGGAACAACTGAAATAATTCATTGGCTTTCGTTTCATACGTTTTCAGGTGCTGAACCTGGTTGTTCAATGCCTCTTGTGCGTACGGCCAAACAAGGCTGTCATAATAAGTTTCTACACTGGTCAGTGTTTTTAATAGTTCCTGGTGTGTGCTGTTGGGCAGGATGCCGATGGTGTTATCCTTGAACTGGAGCAGATCTTTACTCTTCACGGCAGCAATTACTATCAGGTCGTAAGTAGAACGGTATTGACGGCGGTTAGCCGGAAACTCCTCTCTCTTATAATTATAGTTCAGATTGATATTACGGAAATCCTGCACCAGTTTATTAAATACAGTATCATTCTGGCCAATCTCTGAATTTATAAATGCCTTCATGGTAGAGGAGTGAGACTGTGTGCCTGCGGCTGTTTCGATAAAACTCAGGATGGCGTATGGTTTACTGGCTTTAAAACGGACAATGGATTGGGCGGAAGTGAAAAGGCTGATCAATACCATAAGGAAAAGCCCGGCAACTTGTTTTATCATAAATACGATTAATAAGGGTTAAAAATACGAACATTGTCGTATTTCTGGATCAAAATTATGATGAATGGAAAGTTTTTTTGATATGCATGCAATGGTTTATTAAAATAGGTTGTCAGCCTAAAAAAACGATCGCATGAAAACCCTCACCAAAACCTTACTGCCGGTACTGGCTATACTTATTTTTTCCGGTTGTTTGAAAGATAAAATAAGCCGCACGTACACTATTCTTACACCTGTTTATAAAAACAAACACGAAGTCTTAAGCGAAGTAACAGGCAAGCCTGCCCGGTCAATGGAGAATCCCGGGAAGATCTACGTTTATGGCAATTATTTATTTGTCAATGAAGTAAATAAAGGCGTGCATGTTATTGATAACAGCAATCCCGCCAACCCCGTGAATAAATCTTTCATCAGTATCCCCGGCAACGTGGATATTGCGGTGAAAGGGAATATCCTGTTCGCTGATATTTATACTGATATGCTGACGCTTGATATATCAGATCCGCTTGCTGCACGTATTACCAGTATTACAAAGTATGTTTTTCCAGAAAGGAATTATGGTCATGGCTTCTATGCAGACACCTCACAATACATTGTTGACTGGGTGAAAAAGGATACTACTGTTCCTTATAAAGAGATAAATGAATGTAATAGATGCGGTCTGGTATTCGATAGTTTCTCTTCTCTGGCATCAATGAACAGTGCTACAATTGGAATAGCCGGCTCCATGTCCAGGTTTTGTATGGTAAATAATCATATGTATACAGTGACTTTAAACACACTAAGGTCTTTTGATATCAGTACTCCGGCCACTCCAGTTAAAGTGAATGACACTGGACTCGGTTTTGGCATTGAAACAATTTATCCCTTTGCTGATAAACTATTTATTGGTTCAACCACCGGTATGTTCGTTTTCAGCATCAGCAATCCTGCCAAGCCTACTTACATCAGTGGCTTTTCGCATGCCAGTTCATGTGATCCTGTTATTACCGACGGAGAGTATGCTTATATTACCTTAAGGGCTGGCAATATTTGTGGTAATATTACCAATAGCCAACTTAATATCATTGATATTAAGCAAATAAACGCACCCGTGCTTGTAGAGCGATATACCATGAGCAACCCTTATGGGTTGGGAAAAGTTGGCGACGTTCTTTGGATCTGCGATGGAACGGCAGGGCTTAAAATGTACGATGTAAGCAATCCCAAAGCTATCCGGTTACTACGCACCGTTGCCAATATTGAGCCTTATGATGTGATCCCGGTCAACGGTAAGCTTATCGTAAGTGCCAAAGAAGGAATTATACAATATGATTGTTCCAGCCCCGGGCAGATGACCGAATTAAGCCGTTTGAAAAAGAATTAACATGCTGAAAAAAATATTACTGGTAGCAGGTATATCCTTCAGCCTGTCTGTAACGGCGCAAAAAACAACTTACCGTTCCTACAACTATGCCGGTATTCTTGAAGGCGAAAGCAAGCCGGGTTACCAGGTATTGTCCACCCATGGATTACAATTGGGTTCCTATTTTGTAGGGCTGGGAACGGGTTTTGATACTTACCGGAAATGGTCGTTCCCGCTGTTTGTGTCAGCATCGAAATATCTTTTCCCGGCAAAGAATGATTTTTTCCTGAATGCCAATGCGGGAACTGTCTTTGTATAAAATCAAGAGGAGGGGACACTGGCAGGCGCTGTCAGCTCTAAATTCAAACCAGGCTTATTCGGGGAAATGGGACTTGGTTACCGTTTGCAGCTGCGTACAATGAAATCCTGGCAGGGAGTTCTTTTCGGGGCATATTATTCATACAAGGCTTTTAAAGAAAAATTTACCAAACCGGGGAGTTGCAATAATCCGCCTTGCGCAGATGAATATGAATACATAAACTATCATCTTCACCGGTGGGCATTTAAGGTGGGGTTTGTATTATAAAACAGAAAGCCTTTAAACTGAGTTTAAAAACAACAGCAGCGACAGCTAACAGGTAGCAGGAAGGGGATAACCGGAGCGTTATGATGACCGGTATTGTCTAAAAGCATCAGATGCTTTTATCAATTTACTTAAGCATTCCTAATGCTTTTTTCAAAGCCGCTTCGCTGACCCTGTAATAGATCTTTGCGTCAATAATGCTTATTACGGCCTGCTCCCAGATAGTTTGAGCTTCCAGCACATCCTTGCCAACAATAGTTCCTGCCTGGAATCGATCATTGCTCAGCTTTAGATTTTCATTTGCCTGTGCCAAAGATGCGCCGGAGAGCTCAACATTTTTTGCCGCCTGATTTAACGCCAGGTAGGCTTGTCTTACTTCAATGGACATTTGTTCTTTTATTTCCTGCAATTGCAGTTGTTGTGCAGCTATGCCAAATTGCTGCTGTTTTATTTTTTGTTTTCTGCTTCCCCAGTCAAAAATGGGAATGCTAAGACTGACCATGCCATAATAAGAAGCCATGGCATTATTGCTGGCATTGCCCGGATTGATACCGGCTTTACCAAATGCTCCCAGGCCAGATGCAGATAGACCTATCGTTGGTTTGAATTCCGCATTCAGCATTTTTTGTTGCAATACGGACAGTTCAATATTTTTTTCCAGCAATTTCACTTCCGGTCTGTTGCCATACACGACGGCATAAGCCGTATCCGGAGTAATTCTTTCAAAAATGCCTTCCACTGAATCTTTTACTGTAAATACACTGTCTCTCTCAATCCCCGTAACCTGTGCCAGCACGAGGCCGGCCACTTCAAGGCCATCTTCTGATCGCAAGATGGACATCTTCGCTTCGTTCAACTGCACTTCCACCCGCAACACATCGTTCTTATAAATAAGACCTGCACTGAATTGATTATTCAGGTCGGTATGCAAAGCCTCCAATTGTTTATGGAATTGATTGGCCAGTTTTATTTTTTCTTTTGCTGCCACCACATCCCAGTAAGCTTTTTCTGTATTGAATAAAACTTCTGAAGAGGTAAGCGCTTTTTGCTGCAGTTGCAACTCAACTGCTATGCCTGCTGCTTCTTTTGATAGCTTTATCTTTCCACCAGTATAAATGGACTGTGCAACGGAAACAGAGGGGGAAACGCCATATTCGGGAAGCACATGGTTGATCGGTTTACCAAAATAAAAACCGGTAACACTTCCATCCACGGTCGGTTTGCCTGCTGTATTTGCCTGCAATTGCGCTGCTTTTGCAGCATTGACCCGTTCTTGCTCCATTCTTAATCTTGTATTTCTTTGCAGAGCCAATTCCCTGGCTTTTTCCAGGGTAAGCGCTTCCTGCGCCATTGTTCCAATAGAAAACAGTGTGATGAGAAATATAAAGACAGACTTTATGTACAATATTTTTTTAGCCATATGATTCTTATGAATGAGAAGGTTTATACTGGATCGGATCATGATAATCAACCTGCGCTTCCAGTTCTGCTTCGCCAGGGCTTAGCTTTACTGGTTTCACAAACCGGTAATACATTACCGGCACCACAAAAAGCGTGAGTATCATTGATACGATCAATCCTGAAGCGAGCACACTGCCAAGAGGCGCCCATAAAGGTGATTTGCTGATGATCATTGGCACCACACCTACTGCAGCTGCGGCGGATGTAAGGAATATAGGGCGCATCCTTCTCTTAGCTGCGGCCAGTGCTGCCGCTTTGATGGTGTATTGATGATCCCTTACCAGTTCATCTGCATAGTCAACCAGGATAATTCCATTGCGGACTACAATACCGATAAGGCTGATGATGCCCATAAATGCCGTCATACCCATTGGGTTGCCGGTGATCAGCAAACCCAGGAATGCACCTAATAAACTCAGGGGAAAGGTGGAGAGAATGATCAGTGTTTTGCCAAAACTCTTAAACTGGAATAAGAGTGTGAGAAAGATCAGTACCAGGCTTATCCCAAGAGCTGTCATCATGCCCGGTTGATTTTCTGCGCTGGACTCCGCATCCCCTCCATAATCCAGACGTATGCCCGGAGGAAGATCGAGCTTTTCAATCTGCGGCATTGCTTTGTTCAGTATCACGGAAGGACGGACCCCTTTCTGCGCTTCTGCCAGTACAGTGAGTGTGCGCAATCCATTCCGATGCGCGATCACCCCGGTATGCCAGGCAGGTACCAGTTCTGCCACTGTTTTCAGAGGAACCTTGCTTCCATAAACTGTTGTTACATGCAACTGCTCCATCGCGTCCAGATTCCGGCGCCCACTGGAGTCCAGGCGCAGAAAAATATCAACGGGTTTATCGCCTTCCCACAATTGCGATATGGCAAATCCCTTAAGGCCGGCACCCAGGCTTTGCGTGATGGCCTGGTTTGTAATGCCCAACCGGTTGGCGACATCTTCTTTAATATTCAGTTTAACACCAAAGTAATCGTCTTCATAATCTGTATGCACCCAGTTAGTACCTTTTGTATTCCGTAAGATGGTTTGGAGTTGTTCCGCTACTTTCTTTTGCGCTGTCATATCTTCTCCTATAACACGCACTGCCAAAGGCGATCCTTCCTGGAAGCTCAATTGGCGAAGACGGACATATCCATCAGGAACAAAGTTTTCAAATTTGGGAAGATATTCATGAACGATATCTTCCGTTGCTTTCGGGCTAATGGTGGTAATAAAGATCTGTGCAAAGTTCCGGCGCGGTGGCTCGGGCGCATAAGAGGTTTGGAAGCGGGGAGAGCTTGTTCCAACAAAGCTGGACAGATCAGCTACCCGTTTGTCCTGTTTCAAAATTGTTTCAATGCGTTTCACCGTGCTTTCTGTTTCCGCCAGTGAAGTGCCATTTGGTAGCCATACTTCTATATTGAACTGATTGCGTTCACTGATCGGGAAAAATTCCTGTTCCACTTTACTGCCAATGAATATAGCAGTTGCCACAGCCAGTAATGCCCCGACCATGGTGGTGCGTGGCCAGCGGAAACACCATTCTGCTCCATTATTAAATACGTGCTGCAGGCGGTCGAGCAAACTCTTTTTGTTTTTTGTGCCACTCACGCTATGCTTCAATCCTTTTCTGATGAATACATAACAAGTGTAGGGAGTAAGCAATAAAGCCACCAGCATGGAAGCGATCAATGCAACAGCTACCGTAACCGGCAAAGCAGCCATAAAATCTTTTGCGATGCCTTCCATGAAAAAGGCAAGCGGGGCAAAGGCAAAGATGATAGCCAGTGTGGCTGTAAAAATAGGCAGGGACAATTGCTTAGCCGATTGCCAGGCCGCAGTCCACGGTCTGGTACCTTCATCCAGTTTTTCAATATAATTATCTACCACTACAATTGCATTATCCACTACCATTCCCGCCACCACCTTCGCACCTGTCAATGTTATATAATCAGGTCGTTCAATTTTGTATTTCAGATCCTGGCTCGAATGTGTAGGCATGAGGCGGCTATTGGAAATAACGGCAGTCACCTGCTTCAATCCATCACCAAGATCTTTCTCCAT
>CBHEUU010000311.1:0-6068 GCA_965990355.1 uncultured Chitinophagaceae bacterium | reverse complement strand
TCATTCTATCTTTAATAGAAATTTCAATTTCTCTTTAAACTCAACCATCTTCAAAACAACAGTAGAGGTAAATTTCTTTGTTATAGATGCTATCTGGAAAATAGTGTTGGAGTCATTCATAGTATTACCGGCAGCATTTTTTAAACCATAACCTTTCTCCAATAAAATGTTTCCGTGTGCAGCCACCAGCACTGAACCATTAAATTTCCCCTGGCTGGCATATGCCGATACCAACTCATTCAATTTCCGGGTTGTTGAATCCTGGGCAAATAAGATCCCGGATATGGTCAATGACCATATCATCACAACAAATTTTTTCATTTTAGATTATTTAATTTTTATAGAAAGCCGTACATAAAATTCATTACCATTGTCATCCACAGACAACTGAAACCTACCAGGATATAACAATTTTAAACGCTCCTGTACATTTTTAAATCCGATCCCTGATTTTGATCTCTCAGGATCGTCGCCGGTTTTTATATGAATACTGTTCCGGACTTCGAAAAGAATGTAATCTGCATAACATTCAAGGTTTATCTTTATCCATGATGTTTCCTCCAGGCTAATGCCATGCTTAAAAGCATTTTCAACAAACGGTATCAATAACATCGGAGCAATCTGGTGATCGCAACTCTTTTCGCTGATATTATCTTCGATAAGGATCTGAGGTGAAGATTGCGTTCTCAATTTCTGGAGGCCTATATAATTCCTGAGGTATTCTATTTCTTTATCCATTTGAATAAAATCACGGTTATTCTCATGAAGCATAAAACGCATCATATCCCCCAGCTTCTGAATCCCTTCGGAAGTACGTTCTGCTTTTTCCTGTAAAGCCGTTCCATACAATGTATTGAGTGCATTAAAAAGAAAATGAGGATTGATCTGTGAACGAAGAAACTGAAGATCTGCCTTGGATTTCACCAGCTCAGTTTCTACGACTCTCAACCGGAGTATTCTTTCCTTATTGGATTCGTAATACCACCAGCATACCGACGTTACAACAAATAAATTCATAGCCCAGCCATATAAAATAGCTGTAAAAACACCTTCATGCATAAAGGGGGTAAATGGTATTGCACAGATAAAAGAGGTAATTAGTAACCTTATAATTACTCTTTTGCTGAAGAAAGGGCTATCTCCTTTAAGCGGAAATAACCAGTACACATTGCTGATAAACATGGCAAACAATGCGGTGATCGCCCAGAAATACCTTACAAAAAACCAGCCGTCATTAACAATGCCTGTTACTTTTAAAAAGACCAGCAGGCAAATAAATTGAAACAGGAAATTAGTTACCTTATTAACGACCAGGGTAATATATTCCCTTTGCGCCGACCTTTCTATAATATGAATAATGCCCTCTCTTGCACCTGCATATAAACCATACAAAAGGAAGAGCAAGTTCGCATCAAAAAAACCGGGAGACAGGCGAAATCCAGTTTGATAAAATTGCCATTCATTTTTGAAATAAATAATTACATTAAAAGCAATACCTATTACTAAGACTGTTGAAATAAACTGGATAAAAAACCGCTTATACTTTCTGGCCAGCAAACCCGGAATAACATAAATATTTACCCATAGATAGGTAAGATAAATGAGTACACCAATGGCAATATGAGGTATTATTACATTTCTGTATAAATTGAACGGAATATGCAGATCATTAAATGGGCCTGCATAGCTCATATTGATGAACTCCTTTGAGAAATGGAGAATCTTCCATAAGTGATATACGAGTACCATTATGGCAACTGCCGTTGCCAGGCTCATCTCATGCTGTCTCCATTTCAGTTTCATGCATCATATTTTCAGCAAGATTAAGCCGTTGCTGAAAACCTTTTTCCGAAATGGGACTAACCCTTCAAAAAATGTGACGAAAACCTATCCTTTCTTAGTGATTCTGGAAATCGTTTGGCCAACAGATTTAGTTGGCTTATCCATATCCTTAATCGCAAAATCAATCGATGATTTTACCAGGTCTTTTGTTTTTTTATTCCGGTAATCTTCTGTGGTTTTAACCGGGATATGCCGGATCAGGTTTCCTGTTCCTGTCAGCAATTTATGCGGATCATTGAGCAACGTTCCTTTATGAAAGCCGAGATTCAGGTGATTGGTATATATTGGTATCATGCAAAAGCCATCAGTCAGTTTTTCTGAAATGGAAAAGACTGCTGTAAGAGCATGCGTATGATACAATAACTCATTGCTGTCGGGATAGATCTCAAGTATAAAAGATCTCAGGTCTTTGAACAGTTTGACCAGGCCAGATTCTTTTAATTCCAAAAGAAAACGGAAGTCGGGATGTATGTCTCGTACCTTACTCATCATTCTTATTTAGTTCCGCCGTCTGAGGTTTGTACTTACCTTTCTTTTGGTTGTGTTACGCTGAACCAGTTGCCACAACCATCAAACATTACCACTTCTGTTCCATAGAACTGTTCCTTTGGTTCTCCTTTGAATTTAACACCTTTCGCTTTCAGCTCTTCATAAGTGGCGCGGCAATCGTTGGTATGCATTACACCTGAACCCAATATCCCTTTTTCCAGCAACACTTTAAATGCTTTAAGACTTTCTTCATCCAACCCATCCGGCGATTTTTCTGATTTTATCATGCTTTCATGCAGTACAGGCATCAACACCACTTCCAGGTCTGGCTGCTCCGGTGGGTTGACAGTAAGCCAGCGATAGCCATTTTCCATAGTAGCGTCGGTATTCACTTTGAAGCCAAGCGTGTTTACATAAAAATCATACGCTTTGTCCTGGTCAAGAACATAAAGAGTAGTGTGGGAGAATTTCGTTATCATACTATTGATTTAATAAAGTGAAGATAAAAGAGGCTAAAATAAACGGCTTCTCGAATCTTGCTTTTTTACTGGCTGCCAGCTGGTGACCCGTCAATTTTATACTGTTCAATAAAGCAATGGGGAATAAACCGTTTGGGTTGTTCTTTAGCGAGTTTCTTTTTCAGCCAGGCTATATTACGGTAATACTGGGGCGAATAACCACTCTGCTTACTGAATAAGGAGCTGAACGAGCCGAGGCTTTCAAAACCGATCATGTTGCAAACGTCTGTAATGCTGATCCCTTCTTTTGCCAGCAATACTTTTGCGGCCTCCAGCCTGGTTTGCGTTACATACTGATGTGGTGTTTTTTTATAGATGCGGGTAAAGAGACGGTGGAAATGAAATCTTGATAAAAGCGCTTGCCTGGATATCCGGTCCAGGTCAATCGGCTCATGATAGTTTTTGTCAATAAAAACTTTGGCGGCAGCAATGCGCTGGTATATGTCAGTTGTTAGTTGCACTGAGCCTTAATATATGCCAATTAATCGACATATCAATAGGCTATGATATCTTTTTGACCCGGTTCGATCTTTTTAAATGGATTGTCCAGAAAGCTTTTAATAATAGCCTTTCCCACAGGTCCGCCTAAAACCATATGTGAACGGTTGATGTATAACAACCGGTGGCTGTTGGGCATGTAGTGATGGATCATGTCGATATATATAGGCCTGCAGGCCGGGTCCATTTCACCATCAGCCAGCAACACTGGCTTAGTTGAATAAAAAGGCTTTTTTGTTTGCGAATTGATGGGAGGCACCTGCCAGCAATCACACATTTCTTTGTACACATCGTTGATATGGTAGCCTTTCATATAAGGATAGGGCCTGTATAGTTGTTGCACAATGGCTTCGTCATGATAAGTTGCCTGGTCCGCGCAATAAACGGAAATCCTCATTCCAGAGGGACCTTTACCTCTATTGCCCACAAGATAGCCTATCATTCTCTTCAGGTATGGCTCGTGATTCCCTTGTATCAACTGCGTAATGAGATACGGAATATCCTTGATATGTGATTGATCATAGAAAGCATCTACAACTATACCCAGCAGCTCGCTTCTTGTGTATTGTACATTCAATACATCAGTTGACCCCTCTTCTTTGTATGCAATAGAAAATACTTTGTTCTCTATAGAATTAAAATATCGTTGGAACTTTTCTTTTAGATTTCCATACAATTCTTTGTTGGTGGAATCTTTATCACAATGGTCAGAGAGTATCGACAATGCCTCGTTAAAATTAGCCGGCTCATCTTCATCTATTGGGGTAAACGTGGGTAGCGGGGAATCCAGTATTAATGACCTGATCCGTGAAGAGTCCCTTTGCAAAACAGCGAGCATAAGCCCCCCGCTATAAGAGCCACCGAAAAGATTTACGGAATCTATCTGTAAAACGCTTAGCAGGTCGTGAATATCTGAAACCGTTTCATCCGTATTATAGCCGGCGAGATCAATTCCTTTTTTTAGAAGTGCCTTCTTATATCGTTTAACACCTTCCAGTACCATGCTGTCTTTAGGAAGATTTTTCCTGTATGATTCGCGGATAGCATCACTAAGTTCAGTGCTCCAGAGATTGGGAATGGCATACCTGGTTCCTCGCTGTTCAAAAGCAATACAATCCCTGTCGTCGAGTATGCCGGAATTACCCACGCCTGTTATCCAGTCAAGCGAACTTCCACCAGGGCCTCCCGCTGTATTAAGAACGGGATCCTTTTTTTTATTTGGATTATTGCTTTTGGCAATAATAAACGGGAGCTTAACTGTTTTCCCATTGGCTTTCTTCCTGTTTTCTGGCACGATCAGGTAGCCGCATTGACTGGCATAGTTGCTATCCACTTTAACAGGGCAATCACAGGGCTCTATCCTGGGCACATAGTTTTGTTTCTTTTGAGAATAAGAGATTTGTGCAGAAAACACAACAGTAATAAAAACAGCCAGGAACAGCTTCATAAGAGTTTTTTTGTCAAAACTAACAGGGCTCCCGGAAAGGGAATAGGTAAAAAAAGGACATTTTCAGCGGTTATGGATTGCCATCCTTTCGCCTGTGAATTTCATCACCTCTTTATAAAAATGACTCATGTCGTGATAACCAAAAACAGAAGGATCAAATCCTTTTTTATCAGAAACATAAGCTGTCAAGGCAGTCCTTGACCTGACAATAGAAAGATAGCTTTTAGGAGTTATGCCGATCACTTTAGTAAAATACCGGTTAATCGTTTTTGAGGTAATGAATAAGCGTTCAGAAAGCTCATCCACGTTGTATTGCATATTCCCTGTTTTATAGGTAGCAATCGTTTCCTTCACCAGTTCTGTATAATGTGCCCGCGGGTTTCTTTTTTTCATTTGGGAAAGAAAGAAGTTGTTCAGCAATTTTTTTCTTTCTTCAAAATCATTTGCCTTTTTAATACAGAGGATAAAAGAAGCAGGCAGCACATCCTGCAAGTGAATGAGTTTTCCTTTCAGGTTTGACTGATCAATTCCTAAAACAGTTTCCAATCCGCCCGGGAAGAATTTTATAGTAAACAAATTATCGACAGGTGAATTATACCTCTCCGCAACACTATCTCTCGTAACAAGGATATCCCTCCCCGGAGGAATAAAATGGCGTTTATTCCCCAATGTCAGATAATAAGGAGCACCGAGATTGATCCAAAACGTAGGCGTCCAACTGGGAAACATTTTAACAGTAAAGCAGGCATTGCCAGCAAAAGCCTGTGTGGCATCGGCAGAGGATTCGGAAAAGAATTCAATATAGTCGGCCAACTCTTCGCAGGGCGGACTGAACAGGTATATTTTCCGGATATTATCGAAAATCTCGACCATTTGCTTATTGAATTCCCGGTACTGAAATTACTGAATGCGAGAATCATAATGCGGCCTCGCATAAACTTTAAATTTCTTTTAATCAGTCATGATTAAAATACAATTCCAAACTGGAAACCGATACCAAACGTTGCCGGGTGTTCATTCCCGAACCTTGCCGGGAAGGGGATGGCAACAAAATAGCCGCTGTTCTTATTTTTCTTTACGATCTTATTGATAACAGGAGTAAGGCCGTATCTGCCCGAAGTTTCAAAAGCAGCTCTGCCTGCAAAAGTCCAGCCTTTGCCTAAAGCCACCAGGATACCTGGGTGGAACAGGAAATTATTCATTTTGCTTGTTCCTTTTTCGGCCCGGACAAAGGGTACAAATTCTGCAGAAAATCCTATCCGGGCTGATTTCCA
>CBHEUU010000310.1:0-6072 GCA_965990355.1 uncultured Chitinophagaceae bacterium | reverse complement strand
TATACAATAGATCTATATAACCGCCGGTATTATCAGGAGAATGGCAGCCTTTCTTCTTCTGTGCTGCTGGATAATAATCAGCGCAACACCGGTAAATTCTTCAATTTTATGGGTGGACTGGATTATCAGCTGACAGCAAAAACAACCCTGGGTTTTGTAGCCAATATCAACCAGGGGAAAAGGAATGGCCGTTTTGATTATGACAGCGAAACATTCGATTCCCTGCAACAGCCAACGGGAAAAGGGTATGGCAATACCATCAACCAGGATAAAAGAAATAACCTCGGACTTAATCTTAACCTGCTGCATAAGTTTTCCCGTGAAGGGCAGGAACTGAGTGCAGATGTTAATTATCTGCGATACCGTTCCAGTGGCCAGCAGGAACTGGTGAATTTTCTGGATGATCAGGTTGTATCCCGTTTTTCTTATCAATCACCTTCTTCCATCCGCATTTATACTGCGAAAGCAGATTATGTGCAGCCATTGAATAACAAAGGAAGACTGGAAGCCGGTATTAAATCGAGCCTGGTTAAAAATGATAACACTACAGATTATTATGATAAAGAAGGAACGTCGCCGGTGTATGATCCTGCATTATCTAACCGGTTCATCTACCAGGAGAATATTAATGCTGCATATATCAATGGACAGCAAAGCTGGGGGCGTTTTTCTGTACAGGCGGGCCTCCGGATGGAACATACCTATATCAATGGAAAACAACCTGGCAATGCAGCAACGAAAGACACGGCATTCAGCAGGAATTATGTGAGCTGGTTTCCATCAATGGCAATAGGATATAAACTCGATAGTGCCGGTAAGAAAATACTCAGCTTTATGATAAACCGCAGGTTAAACCGTCCGAACTATCAATCGCTGAATCCGTTCCTTGCCTATAAAGACAATTATTCTTACAGTGGAGGCAATCCTATGCTGAACCCGCAATTCCAGAACCGCTATGAAATAAAATACCAGCATGGCCAGCTTTTATGGGCTCAGTTAAGTTATAATGATTTCCGCGGTGTTATCCTGCCAATAACCACTACAGAAGACAGCCTCTATATTACCCGCCCCGGTAACTATGCAAAAGGCATAGCATTCATATGGAGCACAGGGTTGAATGTATCACCGGCAAAATGGTGGACGATAAATTCAATTGTACGATTATCACGAATCGGTTTGAGAGGTGCGAACACAGAGCAACTGACCCCGAATACCAATATATTGAGATGGGAACTGAACAACTTTTTCACTATTAGCCCGAAACTGAACGCAGAACTCACCGGTTATTATGCCAGTGCGGATATGAATGGTCAAACTACTACAACGAGAGGGATGTACAGGATGAATGCAGCAATACAACAGAAGATTGGTGAAAAAGGAAGCATCCGGTTGGTGATGGATGATATTTTTCATTCCTGGGTTTATCACAACCGTTCCATGGGATTGAACCAGGCAGATTTTTTACAGACAAGTGAATCGGGGACACAGCGTGTTGGTATAGCGTTTACATACCGGTTTGGGAAAAAAGCAGCAAAGGGGAGGAAGAATAATGCGATGGAAGAAGAAAAGGGAAGGGCGGAATAATAACAATAATTTTTTAACTTTCATTCTCAAGCAATCCATTCCCACTTTCAAAACAACCATCCACTAACTAAAACACCCTTACTATTCAGGTTTTCTGTTTTTTTATAAAAAATCTCGACATGAAAGCAATCGGCAATACCCCTTTAATAAAACTGGAACATCTCACAGAACCCGGCTCTGCTGATATCTATGTTAAATATGAAGGTGCCAACCCGACAGGTAGCATGAAAGACCGCATGGCCCTTTCCATGATAGAAGGTGCAGAACAGCGGGGTGAATTGAAACCCGGCGGCACTATCGTGGAATATACCGGCGGTAGCACAGGCAGTTCCCTTGCCATGGTTTGTGCGGGCAGAGGTTATAAAGCCCACTTTGTATCCTCAGATGCTTTTGCTGCGGAAAAACTGCAAACCATGAAAGCCTTTGGCGCCCACCTGGAGATCGTTCCCAGTGGAAATGGGAAAATCACGGCCAAGCTGATTGATGCACTAATAGCGCGGGCAAGGGAATTAAGCAAACAACCAAATACTTTCTGGACTGATCAATTTAATAATATTGACAACCGCAATGCTTATCATGCAATGGCCTATGAAATCATTGATGTATTAGGAAATGATATTGATGAGTTCATTGCTGGTGTTGGCACCGGCGGAAGTTTCTCTGGCAATGCAGAAATATTGAAGAAAGAGATCCCGGGTATCCGTTGCGTTGCTATCGAACCGTTCAATGTGCGGTCCCTCTCCGGCGGCGATATCTCGGGCACGCACAGACTTGAAGGCATCGGCACCGGTTTTGGTCCCTCTATCTGCCGTCTTGATCTGACAGATGAGATCATACCTGTAAAAGATGAGGATGCTTATGCAACAGCAAGAATTCTTGCCAGAAGAGAAGGTGTGTTTGGCGGCACCACTTCGGGAGCAAACGTGTGGGCTGCTATTCAACGCGCAAGAGTTCTTGGGCCAGGAAAAAAGATCGTTACGATAGTGCCGGACTCAGGATTGAAATACCTGAAAGGGGATTTGTATAAAGAGTGATATTACTATAATCCAACCCTTCCTTCTTCCTCATTCTTGCTTCCCTGCCTTAGCTTGTGCGTGGATTTTCCAAAACTATAACTGATGGATAAAACCACCCGGTTCATCCCAACCCAGTGTATAAGCTCATTATTAATGATCTGTTTCTCGCGGAAAATATATTTTATTCTGAACTCGTCGAATATATCGTAATAGTTGATCCGGGTATTCAATTTTCCGTTCAGCCATGTTTTCTGCAATCCAAGATCTACAACAGAGTAGGGGCGTGAAAAGTAAAGCCCATTTCCACTGGGCGACAGATAACGGTAATACAGATCAAGTGTAAACCCTTTGGGTAAAGTGAAAGAGTGATTGCCATTGATCGTGTAATCAACAATGCCGATGGAATAAGCCACATCATGATAAGGAGTCAATTCTTTTTTATAATTGACACTGAACGTATGGCTTAGCCTCCACCACTTGCGAAGCGAAAATGAATAGCTTGTTTCCAGCCGTGCAAAATGGTTGTAAGGAAGGTTTCTCCCGAGATATTCCAATATATGGGTCGTATCATTATACTCCGGGTAACGCGCCAGCACGTCTGTTTCTTTCCCTGCACTCAGTGTTGTTGTAAAAGATTTATGACTGTAAGAAAAATTCAGCACATCAGTTTTAGCCGGCAGCAATAATGGATTTCCTACCCGGTAATTCAACGGGCTGCTGTAAAACCGGAATGGATTGAGCTGATCAAAATTCGGCCTTGTCATCCGGCGGGTATAAGAAAAATGATACTGGTTGTTGCCGTTTACATAAGTGACATTGAAAGCAGGCAGCCAGGTTAAGTAATCCCTCTTTGTGATCTCCTTTGTGGTGATAGCATTGGCAAGGCTATGCGTGTGCTCGGCACGCAGGCTGATGGAAAAGTTCAGGTCTTTCAACTTTCTTTCATAAGCAATATATCCTGCAGTGATATATTCATCGTAGTGAAAATTATTGGTACGGCCACTGTCCGGTACAAAATCATTGCTGCTGCTCAATGTATCATACCGCAGATCATTGCGGGTAGTGGTAAATGCAAATTTCGCTCCCAGGCTGATCTTTCCTTTGAATGCTTCACGCGAAAGATCTGTTTGTGCCGCACGGATCAGGATATCATTCTTTAATCTTGTTTTCCAGTAACTGAGCAGTTCATTGCCGGCCGTATTCCTGTTTTGTATGTCTTCATTCTGGCGGTTGGATATTTTGACCAATGTTGCCAGGAATTGGATATCGGTTTTTTGTAAACGTCCCGAATAATTCAGGTTGGCTGCATAATTGTTTTGTTCGGGTTCCGAATAGTTCATGCTGTTAGTATTAAAAACAAGATTCTTGCCGGAAGAATCCGTAGCGTTAAGGGTATTAAAGGAAGGCACTTTCCTGTTCATCTGGTATGCCCTCAGCAATAATTCAACGCGGTGATTACTATTGATGGTGTAATCTGCTCCCAACTGGTAATTGAAATTATTATTGCTGGTGGGCACTTTGGTGAGAGTAGCAAGGATGTTCTTATTCGACAAATGCTGTAATGCCCTGTAGCGGTAGTTGGTTGTTCCTGTTGTATACCCAAGCCTCGCGGTATACGCCACTTTTTTTGATTTGTATGTCAGCAATAAATTCTGTTCTGCAAGTGTATAGGCATTCCGTTGCAGGGTGCTGGTAAGACTTCCTTTCCAGCCAAGCGTCAGATCCCGTTTCAGTTTTATATCGATGATGCCTTTATGCTCGCCATCATAGCGGGCAGATGGATTGGCGATTACTTCAATGGATGCGATCATTTCCGGAGAAAGGCTGTTGAGATAGTTCCGGAGTTCTTCTGCACTCATCGGCATGGGCTTACCGTCAACAAAAATACTTGGAGCAACGCGGCCTGACATCAGCAGTGTACCATCCCAATTCACTTCGATGCCCGGTATTTTTTTCAGTATATCATACGTGTTGGCGGCTGTTTTAAAAAAACGGTTGCCTGATACAGGTAGTATCAGTCTTTCTCCCCTGCGTTGCATCACGGATCTTTCGCTGGTCACCAGCACCTCATTCAGCAGCTTTGGATCAGCGGTAAGGAAAATGATTCCCAGATCAAGTGCTTTTACCTGAAGAACAATTTCCTTGTACAGGGGTTGGTAACCGGAAGCTGAGATCTGCAGGATGTATCGCCCTTCCCGGATTTGGTTCAATACAAACATCCCAGTGGTGTCGGTAACCTGCCGTTTGAGAATGGATGAATCGCTGGCAAGAAGACTGATTGTTGTCAGCGGGATGCCCTGCCGGGTGCCGGCATCTTCCACTTTTCCTGAAATAGATACCTGTGAAAAAACAGATAAATGACTAATGAGCACGAAAGAAAAAACCAGGCAGGACCTTGCCGCTATCAGCATATAAAACTATTTCCGCAAACCTATTCAACTGCGTGGCAGACGGGGTATGGCTTTCGCAAATCATGAGTACGGTTTTATAAATCCGGACAAGTGGAAAACCATAATCTGAAGATTGTCAGCGTTCTATTTTGCGGTTGCTTTTTCTATGGCTTCCTTGAAAAGAGCGGGAGTTGTGTCTTTGATTTTCCGGAAAGCGCTGTAAAAAGTAGACTTGGAATTGTAGCCTACTTCATAACCGATCGCTTCAAAACTGAGCCGGTCATCCTGGGTGATGAGTTTGCAGGCTTCATTGATCCGGTATTCATTGATATAGGTGGAAAAGCTTTTTCCGAGATTATCATTCAGCAATTGCGAGAGCTGGTGGGTGGAAATATTGATCTTTTGTGCCAGGTCATTCAATTTAAGGTTGGGGTCTTTATACAGCTCTTTTTCAGCAAGAGCTTTTTCCAGTTTCCCGATCCAGGTCTGCGCATCCGTGTCGGCTATCTTTCTTTTCTCCGGTTTAACTATCTGTCCCTCTTCCTGCATTTGCAGGAGGTTTTGCATTTTCACACCATACAGGTAAAAGAATACGGTGAGGTATAAAAAGAGGGAGAATGCAACGGCCCCGCTGGTGCATATACCTATTGTAAAGCCATACAGGGATGCCAGGTAAATCAGGTAAATAATACAGTTGCCAACATAGATCAGCAACCAGAGTTGTTCAGTTGTTTTCAGGCTGGACATGCCATTGCTAAAAAGGCTTTTAAAAACGGGCCTTAATAAAAAGCCAGTTGCCACCAGGTAGCCCAACCATTGCAGGTAAATTATATAAACAACAACATTGTTCCAGGTTGCCGGGTAGGTTTGATAGGGAACAAGCAAGCCTCCTACAACAACGATAGCTGCCAATGCAGCCCACACCCATTTCCAGGAAGTGAACGAGGAGCCCGGTTTTAAGAGCGCCGCCCGGAAGAAATAATATACTGCCGTACATATGACGAATCAGGCCGACAAACCTATCTGGCGTTATGGCAAGGGAAGGTCATGGTTGAATTAAACGAATACAGATTTGACTAAAC
>CBHEUU010000309.1:0-6110 GCA_965990355.1 uncultured Chitinophagaceae bacterium | reverse complement strand
AAAAAGCATTACGGTTATTCATACTAATGATTTTTGTGTACAGGAATTGAATGCCGACTGAAGATATGGAAAATCACTTAAACGGAGCTAAAGGTTTTTACGGCTGGATTTTCCTCCCGGATTTTACCTGCATTGGAGGATAATTTCCTGAATCTACCCTCCAATATAACCTTTTTATTATCACAAATGTCTGATTTTAAATGCTTTATTAGGGTTTACCTGTAAAAGTTCTTTATTGTCTTATATTTTATGGTTTTGGTTTGTCCACTTCTTTAAAGAGCAACATTTCTTTTATCCTGCCCGATGCACCATTATAAAAACCAGTTTCCTTTTCAAAAGAACGGGGATTACGGAATGTCTTGAACAGTATATCGAACAATGGAAGATCGGAATAGTTGTATGCATGCAATCCCTTTGCATGATGCACGGAATGGCTTTCGGGCCGCTGAATAAAATAGCCAAGCCATACCGGTGTGTTGATATTCGCATGCTGAAAAATGCCAAGGAAATTAGTTACAAGCAATGTGATGGTGATAGCTTGCGGGGTAAGCCCTATAAGCACAGAAAAACAAACAGTGCCCAGCGCAGTCCATCCTATCATATCAAGAGGGCTGAAAAAGAAAGCGCCGTAGGTGTCCAGTCTTTCGGCACTATGATGCATTTGGTGAAATGATCTCCATAGTTGTCTGTTGCGATGCATGGTCCTGTGCCAGCAATACATACCAAACTCATACAGCAGGATTCCTGCCATAGCTCCGGTGGTACCCATCCCCGAGAGGTCAACCAGGGCACTGGAAGGCAACCAGGAAGCCCAAAGCAAAGGCAAATAAGAAGATAAATAGAAATAGATAACGAAAGCAATAACTCCGCGAAGTTTCCAGCTTTTCACTCTGGGTAATGCTCTTGCGGGCCACACGGCTTCCCAGATCATTAATAAAAAATAGATCCCTATAATAAAAAGTGAAACAGGATCTAATAGAATCTCAAATGGATCAGGCATGATAATCGGTTTGAATGAAGAATGATTTGCCCGCAAATATGAAAAAGACAGAAGTAGTTATATATCGCCGAATCCGGGTCAGGCATCCCCAATGGCGGGGATGGAGAAGGCTGTATATTTGTTTTGAGCTGAATGCAACATATCTGGGAAGAATCGTACTTTAAACAAATGGCGTTTCATGCGTACTCACCTTTCCTGTAAAACTTTGTTGCTGGTATCGGCCATCTTCTCTTCATCATTCTGCGGGCAGGCACAGCTGCAGGTAAAAACGGAAATTTATCCTGCAGTGGAATTGCTGAATGTGATCCACCTGCTTTCAGATTCGGTGGAGATCGTTCCATCCACTTATACAATTGATGTGCGCCGGCATTTCCAGGAATTTAAGGATCACCCGGCTGTAAAAAAAGCAAGGGAGTTGGCATTGATCAATTGCGATTTTCCTTTGCGGCACAGCTGGTGCTTCTATAATTTTCCGGCGATTCAATTGCGTCAGCCGGACACTCTTTCGGCATATAATAAATATGTGACTACTGCTGCAGTGCGGGATTATTTCGAGGCCTGCATGGATTTTTACAGGGATAGCAGATTCTGGGAGTTCTTTACTGCTTATCGTCCTAATTACGAGAAATGGATACAGTCATTTAACCGCAACCTGTATGATGATGGAATGCTGGCATCGATCGATAGTTTCTACCGGCTCAAACCATCCAATAAAGTAGTGTTTACATTGGGGGCAATGAATTGCAATTCTTTTGCCTTGCCGGAAACAGGAGATATTAACCCGGCTTTGCAGGGCACTTCAACCATCTTTATTGCATTTGGAAACCTGCACCGTTCAAAAGATACTATTGCTCCTGTTTTTTATTCCCGTTTCAATTCACAATTGATCTGGCATGAAGCGGGCCATGTTTACCTGGCTGATCTTTTCCGTAAATATGAAAAAGAGGTATCTCAGATACAGTACCTTTTTGATAACAGTGAAGAAATGAAAAAGCTGGCAGGTCCGGTCAATTGGGCACGCTATCTCGATGAAAATGTAACGCAGGCGGTGACCAGTTATCTCCGTATCCGTGGAGGCATCGTAACAAAAGATGTTGAGTATAAAAGAATGAAAGGATATTATATTTTATCAGAAACCATCATCAGTATACTGGAAGATCAATACATTAACAACCACAGCTATGCAAACTTTGATGCTTTTTTTCCTGTGTTGTTGCAGCAATTAGCTGAGAGATCAAAGAAAAGAAAGAGTTGACATGACTCCGCAATGCCGTTTAAGCTTACTACTAAAAGGGAATTGACTTCTCTGTCCTGGTCCCTTATCTTCGTATTCGATCTTCACTATCCACCTCATCACGATGCCTTGGTAATAAAAGGCATTTACTATCTCGTTGGCTCCATTGATTAGCTGGTTTATTTATGATATCAAAATGAATTGAAGCAGCACTGAAGTTTACTTCACCTGTTTCAAGGGCATCATATTTTTCATCATTTAAAACAGAGAACATGGAAAAATTAGAAACAGCAGAATTGGAAAAGGTACTTGTATCGCAACTTTCCAATGAAATGGACAAGTCCCAGTTGTCCAGCCTTACTAAATCAATCGCAGGATTAAGCAACAGCGCTTATCTTATTGACTGGCGCTGGGTTGGCACACCGGCCTTCTGGGACCTTGTACGTGTTAATTACCAGGTGCCGATTAAAGAATTCAATGCAGCCGATTTTTTGGGCAACAGCCGTTTTGATGAATTGCGGATCATCCGTAAAGGAACACCGGTGCCACGGTTTTATGAAATCGAAGCATTGGTCAGAAATTCAAGACGTCAGTTTTAAAAACAGTATTATGTCAATCGAAAAAGAACAACTGACAGACGTAAGCGAACCCCTTGTTAAAGACAAGGGGTATCGTATTATCCAGATACATCCCAGCTTAAAATGCAATCTAACCTGCCTGCATTGCTATTCTTCATCTGCGCCGCAACTTAAATATGAACTGGACCTTCCATTACTTTGCCGTTTTCTGGAACAGGCGCGCGAGGCCGGGTACAATGCTATTTCATTATCAGGAGGAGAACCGTTTCTGTATTCTCACCTGCAGGAGCTTCTGCAATATTCCAAATCGCTGGGATTTTTTAATTCGGTTACAACAAACGGCACTTTATTAAAAGGCCGGACAAAAAATATTGATACACTCCAGTATATTGACTTGCTTGCTTTCAGTATTGATGGAGAACCCGAACGTCATAATTTTATGAGGAACTCCCCCACTGCGTTTGAACGGTTGCAACAGGGGATTGAAATAGCGAGGGACCATATCGATAGCTTTGGCTTTATACATACTATCACACCATCCACCTTTCCTTCCCTGCTGTGGCTGGCAGATTTCGCAGATCGTTGTGATGCTAAATTATTACAACTTCATCCGCTTGAAAATTTAGGCCGCGGAAGGGATATATATGAATCACTTGCACTGGACCAATCTAATCTGCACCGGCTTTTTATATTATTCCATTACCTGCAACAAAAATATCAGGGGCGAATGTTGCTGGAACTGGACTTGCTTCATCGCGATCATATCCTGCAACATCCTCAAAGCATATATGCACAGCGTTCACCGGAAGGTTATAAGGGATTGACGGATTGCATGCGTGAGCTGATTGTGGATGAGCGGGGCGAATTGCTACCGGTATCACATGGGTTCTCAGCAGCCTACAGCATCGGCAATATCCGCGATGATATCAGTCTGCAACAGATGCAGGAAGATTTCCTCACGCACCGGTACCCGCTTTTACAGGAACTTTTTGATGATACGTTTGGAGATATTTTTGTGAATGACCAGGTGGAGTTGCTGAACTGGGCAGAACTGATTGTGCATAATAGCAGAAGGGTCAGGAACTGATTTCCGGTGTCTGATTTCGGACACTGATCTTTATCAAAAGGAATACGGTTATTCCCACGATCATATATGGCAATATCCATATCAGCAATACCTGGCTAAAAGAAGGATTGAGTGTTCCTCCGCTTGCTATCCAGATGCCTTTTCCGTTTTGCGAAGCTGCCCTGGGCAATAAGAATTGCAGGAGATTCCATCCGAAATGTATGCCGGTAGCCAGGTGCAATTGCCGGGTCTTAATAATAGCGATGCCAAACAGCAGCGATCCGATGCCGGTAGTGAGCATGGTAAGAAGGACATCTGTCAGGCTCATATTGCCTGATAAATGCATACAGCCAAAAAGTATGGCGATGATTATTTGTGTGGGCCATTCACCCCATTTTTCCAGCAGTATATGAAATGGGTAGCCGCGGAAAGCCAGTTCCTGGACAAACACGGAAAGAAAGACTGTTACAAAAATCGGAAGTAATTGATCCCAGTGGAAAGCCGGATTTGGTTGCCAGTGAAACCCAAGCAGCAGTTTCGTGGTAAAAGCTACTGCTATCAGCATCGTTATTCCGCCCAGGGTGCCGGACAGAAGATTGACCCATCCTCTTCTGCTGGTGGTGCAGCCTATCTCTTTCCATGACTTTTTTTCCCATTTCAGCACGAGCCCTGTAAACAGCATAATCAGTGCGCAAAATATCCCATTAGTGATCATCTGGCTTTTTCCCGGCAAAAAACCGGTAATAATCTGGGCAATGAACAAGAGGCCATAATTGCCTCCAAGATAAATGCCGACCCGCAATAATACCGGAAGCTGCCTGAACCAGTTGCTGAATTTCATATCGATGTATTTAGGAACAAAATGAAGACATCTGTAAAGCAATTCCAATAAAATTCTACCAATAGCCGGATCAGGGCAATATACCTTCATGTTGCTGCAACGAACTCTTTGTTGCCTGATTGGTGGGTTTGGTTGGGAAAAAGGAGATATTCGTTGCCGGAAAGGGTTTGGCAAAAATATTTTCTACAATTTAGCTGCATGAAATTCAGGGATTATGCCGGGAAGATCTACCGGCACAGGTATGGAAAATGGGCTTTGCATGTTTTATTCTGGTTGTTCTTTTTTGGAGCCAGATACTATATCAATAATATTTCCCTTAACCCCTATAAGGTTTATCAGAAGGGAATACTGTTAAGCAATCTTTATGTAACATTCACCACGGCAGTTGCTTATTATTTATTGGTCTACCTGATCTATGAAAAATTATTCCGGCGGAAGAAATATATTGCAACAGTATTGTCTTTTATAGCTGTTGTGGTTCTTTATACCACGCTTGACTTTATTTTCGAAGCGTTGTTGATGCACGATAAAAGATGGGCGCAATTGGTACAAGCAAATGCACCGGAGTACTATCAATACTTACAAAGAACTTTTCCTGATATTTTATTGTCAAGAGTACTTTCATTGGGGATAGTATACCAATTGTTTGTCAACCTGACTATCCCCTTGCTTGTCCGGATAATAATGGCTTATAACCGGCGGCAATTGCAGGCGCTTGAACTGGCCCGGCAGAATGTACAACTGGAGTTTAATTTCCTTAAATCGCAGGTCAACCCGCATTTTCTTCACAACACACTCAACAATATTTATTCGCTGATCATTCATGATAAAAAAACGGAAGCAGCCAATACAGTAGCAAGGTTATCCGCATTTATGCGATACAGTATGCATGATGCAGGCATGGACAAAATACCCGCGGCCAAAGAAATACAATTAATGCAGGATTATATTGAGCTGGAAAAGATCAGGCTGAATTACACGCAGGTGCAGTCGCATTTTGAAACAGATAAGACGGGTTATTTACTGCCACCCCTTTTACTGATCCCCCTGCTTGAAAATGCGTTTAAATACAGCACTGATAGCAAGGGTACTGTAATATCAATTAAACTGCTGATGGAAAACGACAAATTAATATTTCAATGCAGTAATGATTTTGATCCGCACGCGATAGCCACCACAAACGGCATAGGACTTAATAATGTAAAGAAACGCTTGGAGCAGTATTATCCCGGCAGGTTCAATTATACGGTATCAACGGCTAATAATGTATATTCGGTAAACTTATCCATTTCTCTTTTATGAAGAAAATCCAGTGCATGATCGTTGATGATGAGCCATTGGCCAGGGAGATCCTGCAAACATATATTGGCAGGATACCGGGATGGGAATTG
>CBHEUU010000308.1:0-6113 GCA_965990355.1 uncultured Chitinophagaceae bacterium | reverse complement strand
AATCATCACCAGGTCTGTTCCGGTGAAGAACACCGAAGCGCCTTTAATAAACCGGACATTGCTAAGCCATTTTTTTGGCAAAGAATAGCTTAAGGTCACGTCTCTCAGCCTTGCCCAGTTAACATCTTTTTCCACGAAATCCTCTTCTACTGCGGTTGTCGTGCTTGAATAGAAAGCCGAATTGTTCATGGGTGTAATAGCGATTGTGTTCCTGGTTGGATTAGCAGTGTTTTCCAGTCCATCCTGCAGCACACCTTCTATTACACGGGGAGTTTCCCTGTTCAATGTCCTGGTGCTGTATCCCGTCAGGTACAGGAAATATTCTGTACCGTTGAATACATCACCACCTTTTCTGAAATCGATATTGAATGAAAGATTAAATGATTTGTAAGAAAGCTGGTTGATCCATCCCATAGTAAAATCAGGCTGCCTGTCGCCTACAGTGGTAAAGTTATCATCACGGATCGGCATGCCTGTTGAAGGGCTGATCAGCACCTGGCCGGCATTGTTTTTCCTGAGTGTATTGGCGGCCATATTACCGATTTTCGCACCGGCAAAATATTGAGACCGAAGGTTACCGAATACCCAGGTATCGGAATCATAAAACGTTGGCAGATCTGCCGGCATAGAAATCACCTTGCCTACGTTGTGTGCAAAGTTGAAAGAGGTTTCCCAATTCAATGTTTTGTTGCGGACAGGTGTTACGGACAATTGAATTTCCACACCTTTGTTTTCAACTTCTCCGCCATTGAACCATTTAATAACAAAGCCAGTACCATAAGAGGCACGTGCAGCCAGCAACTGGTTTTTGCTTTTATTTGAATACCGTGCCACATCAAGCTTGATCCTGTTGTTCCAGGCTCCCAATTCAACGCCATATTCAAGGTTGTTTGACCTTTCAGGTTTAAGACCGAAGTTGTTACCAGTAACATCGTACGCATATCCGCCTCCTGTGGTGATCTGGTTAATGAAGCGGTAATCGATCACATACGGCGCATAAGGTCCTTTACCGGTTGTGGCGTAAGACACGCGTGCTTTACCAAAATTCAACCAGGGCAATGCATCTTTTACACCAGGGAGATCGGTGAAGGCGAAGCTGAGTGAAGCCGACCCATAATTGAAGAATGGGTTTTTATCTTGCACCTTCGACATAAAGGTAGAAACACCTTCACGGCTGCCGGCAAGCGAAAGGAACAGGTAATTATTAAAGCCCAGGATGTAGTTGCCAAAGAAACGCGTCTTTCTCACTTTTGTCAAAGTTGTTTTTGCATCCCTCGACAATGGGTCTGTATTATTTATACCATAGAAATCCCTCTCATAAAAGCGTTCACCTTTCTGTGATTCAATTTTGGTGTTATTGTCTTCAAAATAAAATCCGGCAGTGAAGCTATTGGAGAATTTTCCAAAATTTTTGGTAGCCGTAGCTCTGTAAGTATTGCTGATATTACGCGTGGTTTGCGTATACAACGAATAGAACCCATTGGATGCAAATCCAAACCGGGAAAGGGGATTTGTTACGAGGTTACCATATTGTGTGTAATAGTCAATGCCAAGGATCGCACCAAGATTCAGCCAGCTTGTAGCGTCTATCGTCAGGCTAACATTGCCGGTAAGCCTATCCACTTTATCCTGCGCAGTATTTTTGTACACATCCCATAACGGGTTATCATATTCCAGCGTATAGTTCGTAATATTCCTGATCGGCACCTTGGACCCGTCAGGGTTTTGGAAATTACGGATATCACTTTCCACCGGCCATGTAAGCAATGTCAACACATAGCCACCGGCACCTTTACTTGCTTTATCTGTTGTGGTGTTCACATAATTCACCGAAGTAGAAAGGCGTGCTTTTCCAAACTTGGTGGAACCAGTCAGCCGCATTGACAATTTCTCGAAAGCTGTATTCGGCACAATCCCTTCCTGATTGGTATAGTTGGTAGAAAAACGATAGGTAGTGTTATCAGTACCTGATTCGATATTCAGGTTGTGTTGTTGGGTAAAACCTGTCTTGAAGAAGTTTTTGATATTGTTATATACCGGGCTTCCTGAAGTTATTTTTGGCCCGAATGCTCCGTTCACACCGGCACCTGCTGCTGTTCCGAGAATAGAAAAAGGGTTTACCACTGCGGTAGGATCATAAATGCCGTTTGATCCGATCGTGTATTGACTCTGGATCTCAGGGAAACGGTATACTTCTTCTGCACGGAAAGAGTTGTCATAAGAAATAGCTGTACGGCCGGCCCTGCCTTTCCTGGTGGTGATCACGATCGCACCGGATGCACCATCAGAACCATACAAGGCAGTAGCTTCCGGCCCTTTCAGTATAGTCACGTTCTCGATGTCTTCCGGATTGATGTCCATTGCGCGGTTACCATAATCGGAGTTCCTGTTCACAAAAGATACAGACTGACCACCGATAAGGGCTTCCTGGTTCAGCGTCTGGTTATCGTAAGGAACACCATCCACTACGATAAGCGGCTGGTTATTGCCGCCAATGGAAGTAGCCCCCCTTAGTATGATCTGTGAAGATGCTCCGGGTACACCGGAGGTAGGAGTGATAGTGGCGCCGGCAACACGTCCGGAAAGTGAGTTGAAGAAGTTTTCCCGGCGTGTCTGCGAGATATCCTCCCCTTTTACCACCTGGGTGGAATAACCTAATGATTTTTTCTCGCGACGGATCCCATAAGCAGTTACCACCACTTCACCCAGGCTTCCGGCAGCAGCTTTCAGGCTAACTGATAAAGTGCCGCCTTCACTTACTTTGACCTCGGAAGGTTCATAGCCAACATAAGTGAATTGCAGGGTTTCTCCCGTTGCAACCCTGATACTGAAAGATCCATTGAGATCGGTCTGGGTTCTTCGTTCTGAACCTTTAACTGTAACGGTGACGCCTACTAACGGCATTTTGTTGTCATCAGATAGCACAGTGCCTGTAATTGTTCTTTCCTGCGCCATAAGAGCAGGTGGGAGCAGGAACAGAAACAGCAAAGAGGCTACTAATAACCGGAGAACTCTTCTCATAGCTGTGTTTTGTTTTAGTATATTTAAAATGAGCAGTTACGAAATCAAGCAGTTCTCACAGGATTTGGATACCAGCGTCAGCATAGGGTTTCAGCAAGGGATCACCAGGATCCAGTTCTGTTATCAGTATATCAATTTTATCCAGGGTACCTATTTGTATTGGCTGATAAGTATTGATCTTTTCAGCAATAGAGAGACAAACTACTTTGCGGGAAGCCTCGATCATGGCTTTTTTCAATTGCACCACTTCCCAGTCATTATCGGTAATGCCATGCTGGAGATCAATAGCATTAGTACCAAGAAAACAGATATCAGCTTTGATCTGCCTTATTTTGGCAATCGCTTCTGAACCAACCGTGATCTTGGAGCTCTTGGATATCTTATCACCGATAAGAATCACTTCAATGTTTGGATGGTCCATGTATTCCAGTATGGCTGCAATACTGCCCGAAATAAAAGTAGCTTTTAATTGAGAGGGGAGAAGGCGGGCCATTTCCACGATAGTGGTGCCGCCACCGGTGAGCACAAACATACCATTGTCGATAAGGCCAATGGCTTTTTGCGCGATTTTCATTTTGAGTTGCTGGGAATAAACGCCATTACTGGGAATATGTACCTGGCTGAAGGAGCGGGACAATGCGCCACCATGCACTTTGATCAGTTTTCCTTCTTCTGCCAGTTCCAGCAAGTCGCGCCGGATCGTGTCTTCTGATACCTGTATGTCAACGCTGAGCGTTGAAGAAAGTACTTTGTTGTGCAAGTTTATCTGCTGCAGTATATAAGTTTGTCTTTCCTTTTTAAGCATACAGTTAGAGTTGGAGGAGCTAAATGTACGTTAAAATACCGCACAAAAACGCAGTACCCGGAAAAAATTCGCAGAAATGTGGAAATATTCGGCAGAAATGTGAATTGCTACTTCCGCTCCGTCATCCCGGATGACGGAGCGGAAGTAGTTATTTTAAAATACAAACCGCACGCTCAATCCAATAGCTGAGGGTTCAAACGTGATATCATTTACGAGGTTCAGTTCCGGCTTCCAGTCGAGGGAGAGATTAAGCGGCAGATTCAGGAATTTGTAATCGAGCCCCAGCACGCCCATTGCGCCGAAGTTCACTTCTGTATCATTCACCTTTCTGTTGGGGTCGTACACTTTTTCAAATCCCAGGTAGCCGCCACCTCCATAAAACCATTGCAACCCTTCTGTGCTAAGCGGTTTATGCACTTCGAGCATAGCGCCCAAAGCAAGCGGATCACCAAAAGAGAAGAGGGCTTCCACTGCTGTGGCTTCTGTTAAAAAGTGTTTGAGTGAAATAGAATTGTTGACCATCGCCTGGCTGCTGCTCAACCTCACGCCTAATGCTGTTTTATACTGCGCAAAGGAAGTTTGGGCAAAAAAAATGGCAGCCGCCACTAATGAAGCGGAAAGGAGTTTTTTCATTTGATGATGTTTTGTTGGTTATTTGTCCGTGTCCGGATGCATAACGAAAAGGCGCGGAGGTATAGTTTAAAAGAAATGCAAAAGTAGTCATAAAGTAAATGTCAGCGCAGAACTGAAGAAGCCTTTGGCTTCAGGCTCTTCTGTTTCTCCTTCAAACTGCCTGGGTATGCTGTAAGTATAACTTACAGTTAAGCTGAATTTACCTGCTTTAAAGCTTACCGGTAAACTGATCTCTGTATTGAGCCAGCCAAAGGAATTGCCCGAATCATCTCGACTATTTCTCCTGTTACGGACCCTTTCGCGAAATTGCTGCCAGCTTTCGCCGGTACCCAATTTATATTGCCGTAAAGGCAGGTTGTATACTGTCATGTTAGTAGTGCCCATTACACCGGTAATAGTAGGAGCAATGCTGATACCGGAGATAATACCCTTCATGTTTTTATGGGTAAAACCACCGATGGATAGAACCAGTTGATGCCCCACTTCATCCGTACCAAATAAATATGAATAATCGAGACCGGCATTGAACCAGTTTTTTGCATATAGTGTGGAACCCGAAATGGCATTGGTGAGCACTGCGTTTGAATCCGGGTTATAGATACTATGTGTATAGATAAAATCAAGCAACCATTCATCATTGAGAATGGCACTATAGCCTGCCGATAAATTGGTGATACTATATTTTGGATCGGCTTTTTCCAGCCAGACTCCACTGATGCCCGCTGTTAAACCGGATTTATGGTAGTAATGTATGGAAGGAAAAATTCCGTATTGTGGTATGCCAAAGTCCCGCCCTGCAGATAAAGTATTGCTCATATAACCAATGCTGATCTTTAGCTCAGATACCGGTTCGGGATCCAGAAAATCCAGAGCCGCTTTTAAATCAAGAGTATCCTCTTGAGCAAACAATGATAATGGAAAGAAACTGGTTATCAAGATGATCAGATTTTTTTTAGAAATAAGCATAAGATTGATTGTGGTTATGGAAGTAAATTGAATTTGGTCTACCGCCGGACATTTGTATTCCGGACGGTAAACCAAACCACTTTAATGAGAGAGAGGGAGATCAGTTCCTGATCGCTTTTCTGTTGGCCTTATTGGTTTGCATAGTATTTCGACGGTTTTCTGTATTTGTTTGCACCACCGGAGCTGCATTTTCCTTTTTTGTGGCACGTGACGATTCGCGATTTGCTTTGTTAGCAGTAGCAGTGGCTTTTGCTTCTTCTTCTGTTACCACTCCGTCAACTGTTGCTGCCTGACGATTGGCCTGGTTGGTTTCAGCAGTTGTTTTCGTGATCTGCTTGTTTGCTTCTACCACAGGCTTGCGGTTTTCTTTGTTTTCAATGGCGGTCTCTTTCCTGTTTTCCTTATTCGTTGCATAGGTTTCTTTTGCCTTCTGTTTTAATGTATCGTTCTGTGCAGAAGCTCCCATAGTAAATACAGATAATAAAAAAGCAGACAGTGCTACCATTTTAAAAATTGATTTTTTCATAATTGCGGTTTTAATAATTAATTTTTTTTAAATGTTGTTTCGTTGTGTGTTAAGCGCCTACACGTACATAGAAACGAAAAATTTGTCCCGGTTTAATGCAGCATGATCTTTATTCAATCAAATGCCTTATTTCTTCAGCCAACGTCCGGAATAAGAGATTGC
>CBHEUU010000307.1:0-6129 GCA_965990355.1 uncultured Chitinophagaceae bacterium | reverse complement strand
GGCTGACAAGGGCTGCTACAGATACGCACCTGCACGCGTCGCAGTACCCCAACGTGGGCATCTTTGGCAAGTCGACGCTCCTGGACTATCTTAAAACGCTTAAACCTGACTTCGCGCCGGGTGGTGCCTGGCGTTACAGCAACTCAGGTTATGTAATGCTCGGGTTTATTATTCAAAAAGTGAGCGGAATGAGCTATTGGCAGGCTGTGAGGAAGTATATATTCACTCCTTTAAAAATGAACAGTAGTGGATTTGATTTTACGAATCTGGCAAGTAGCAATAAAGCAATAGGATATGATCTTCTGACTGATTCTGCCAAACAAGCCTCTGTCATCACAGATTCAACTGTTCCTTTTGGAGCCGGGGCTATTTACTCAACAGTAACTGACCTGTACAGGTGGCATCTTGGCCTGGAGAAGTATAAAATAGTGCGCAAGGATCTGATGGAGAAGGCATATACGCCGGTTCGCTTTCACAATAATTATGGCTCCGGCTGGCAAATTGATTCTGTGTACGGCAAAAAGATGGTATCGCATAGCGGAGCTATTTCAGGCTTCGGCAGTAATTTTGCGAGAATACCGGAAGATGATATATGTATTGTGTTGCTAAGTAATAAAAGCGGCTCTACATTTGATGTAATGAATATTACCAACAAGGTGCTGGCCTTGTTGTACCATAAGCCATACAGTTTGCCGGTTAAGAGAACGCCGGTTTCATTAGACACGAACGTTTTGAAACAGTATACCGGCACTTATAAAATTGAGGAGATGAATTTGATGATAGATATAATTATTGCTGATGGTTTATTGATAGCCCGGCCAAGCCGTGATGGACGGCCCGGCCCGACCTCGGTAATGCTCGCACTGGATGATAAGCGATTTTATGACCAAAGGGAGGAAGAAGTGGAGTTGACTTTTGATGTAGACAGCACCGGCAAAGTAGATGGACTAAAACTCCTGCAAATGGGAATAACGAAATATGCAAAGAAAATAAGGTGATATGCTTACAGCCATAGCTATAGATGATGAACCAATTGCCCTGGATGTTGTAAAAAACCTCGCTGGTAATATCCCTTTTCTTTCAGTGAAAGAATTTTTTACGAACGCCTTCAAGGCTGCTGAATTTCTCCGTAAAGAAAAAGTAGACCTGATTTTTCTCGATATAAAAATGCCGGATATTTCAGGGATTGATTTTTTGAAATCACTTCCTAATCCTCCAATGGTGATATTTACTACAGCTTATAGCGAGCATGCAGTTCAGAGTTTTGAATTGGATGTGATTGACTATTTATTAAAACCGTTTTCTCTTCCCCGGTTTCTGAAGGCTTGCAATAAAGCGTATGAGCAGTATGAGTTGAAAAGGAATACGAATAATACTGCATCACCGGCCTCTGTGTTTATTAAAAGTGGTTATGGCCAGGTGCGTGTGGAACTTAATGATATTTTATATGTGGAAAGCACTGGAAATTATGTTCAGTTTATAAGCGAGAAACATAAGATACTCTCCCGTCAAACGATGGCTGAAGTAGAGGCCTTATTACCGGCAGCTTCATTTGTTCGCATACACCGTTCATTTATTGTATCCAGAAAGCAGGTATCGAAGATTGAGAAGAATACTGTTTGGATAAAGCAGATCGAGATCCCAGTGGGTTCATCTTATAGTGTTAACCTGGAAAATTTCCTGGGATGAAAAAAGAAGCGCTTAAGCATATTTCATCCGGCCACTACAGGAAGATCGAAAGGTATCTTGATGGAGTAGCTAAAGATATGGACGGTGAAGACATCCATCAATTAAGAGTGGAATACAAAAAGCTTCGCGCCTTCTTCAGAATGTTGTCTTCGGGTCCCCGGGCAAATGAAGAAATAAAAGTTTCAAAAAAATTGAAGCAATTGTATTCTGTCTGTGGTACTATCCGTGATTTGCAACTTCAGCAGCAAAGAGTACAGGAGATTGCCAAAAAAGAAAGACGTGGAATAAAAGCTTACCTGGACCTGCTGCAATCTGAAATCGATAAATCAGGACCTGAACTTCAGGATGTTCTGTCGAAAAAGCCGGTGCAGGAAAGCAGAAAGAGAACAAATGTTTCCCTGCCGGAACAATTCCTACCTGATGATTTCAAAAAATTCGCGAGGAAAAAATGGAATTCTATTTATTCCATCCTTGCCTCCTCTTATTTTAGTGACGATGGGATACATTCTATCAGAAAATATCTGAAGGATTTATTTTACAATTTGAAGATATATGAAGGAGTGGAGCATAAGATATTGGCGGTAAGTGTTTGGAAAGGAAAGGAGGAGCAATTTTTTACTTCATTCCTGGATGAATTGGGTGAATTCCAGGACCGTTGTATTTCCATCGGGTTATTAAAAACTTATTGGATTAAACGATTTGCACCTTCAACAAAAAATTACCTTGAAGAATTAAAAACCAGGTGGCTGAAAGAAAAGGTAAAACTGAAAAAGGCCATAGTTAAAAAACTGAAAACGGATATTTATAACTAAATTGCTGGTAGCCCAATTGCCATGCACAATTTGATCCGCCATATAATGCGGCTCTCGGTTATACTGCTAAGCTCATTTGCGGCACACACGCAGAGCCTTAGTGATATTGATTCTTTAAAAAAGGTATTGGCAACGCAAAAGGAAGATACCAATAAAGTAATAACGCTCTATACTTTAAGTTTTCACTACGACTCCGGCTCATATGCAGATACTGCGCTGATCTACTCTCAACAGGCACTTGATCTGGCTGGAAAACTAAACTATGAGCCAGGAATGTTCTGGTCACAAATCACATTGGGCGAATCTTTGGCCGTTTTAGGGAATTACCCCTTAGCCCTGGAGTATGATTTCAAAGCACTTGCCCTGGCAAAAAAATTGAACGATAACCTGATGCTTTGTTATGGAAATGGCAGCCTGGCCGCATGTTATTATTACATGGGAGATTATGCTACCAGCATACAATATGCGCGGGAGGTTATAAAAATAATTGAGAGCGATGATATTTACTGGATGTGGATACAGATGTCCAGGTCTTTTCATGGTATGGGTCAACCTGATTCCGCGATATTCTATGCTGGAAATGCCTATGGGATGATTAAAGACATGGATTATCTGTACGCAAAAAGTGTTATAATGCCTGTGTTAGGAAATGCGTATGTTGCCGGGCTGAATTATGATTCAGCTCTTTTTTATTACCGGATGGGGATACCCCTGTCTGTAAGCAATCATTCAGAAACACACCTGGTTGATAATTATTACGGAATTGCAGAGGTATACAAAGCAAAAGGCAACCTTGACTCCGCCCTTTGGTATTGTAAAAGAATATTGACGGAAAAGATAACAAAGACATATCCTGCCGGTTTACTTAAAGCAGCCACCTTGCTAACCGGCATTTATGAGTCGAAAAAGAATCCTGATAGCACGATAAAGTATTTCAGAACGGCTCTCAGCATCAAGGATAGTTTATACAGTCGGCAAAAAACGATCGCTGTTCAAAATCTTATTTATAAAGAACAGGAAAAACAAAAGGAAATTGATGCTTTCAAACTTCGGTACAGGAACCAGTTGAAAACGTATGCAGTAATTGGCGGATTGCTGGCATTAGTGATCGTAGCTGGCATTGCGATGAGAAATTACCGGCAAAAACAGTTGCAGAATATGCGGAACGCTATTGCTGATGATCTGCATGATGATATTGGTTCTACATTAAGCAGCATCAGTATTATGAGCGAGCTTGCAAAAACAAGGTCGCCAGAAGCATCCCCTCTGCTTGCTTCCATAGGGGAAAGTGCAGTTTCCATCCAGGAGAATATGAGTGATATTGTGTGGGCGATTAAGTCGGAAAACGACTCCTTCGAAAAAATTTTGCAAAGAATGAAACGATTTTCATCGGAGATGCTGGAGGCAAAAAACATTGAGCTGGACTTTAAAAGCGATACGGCCTTTTCCGTTTTTACGTTAACAATGAAGCAACGAAAAAATCTCTATCTTTTTTTTAAAGAGGTTATCAATAATGCAGCGAAACATTCCGGGGCGGAAAAGGTATCCGTTAATGTCTTTCAAAAAGGGAATTATGTGGAAATGATCATAAAAGACAACGGCAAGGGGTTTAACATTGATCAGACATTCAATGGAAACGGCATGATCACCTTAAAGAAGAGGGCAGAAGACCTGAATGGCCATTTTAAAATTCACTCAGCGCCAGCTGAAGGGACTGTCGTGGAACTTGGATTTAAAATCACATAAACTGGTGATTGTACTTTCGGGAATAAAGTGATTTCTTTCAGAAATATTTAAAACAAAAGATGGAGATCAGGGTCGCCATATTTGAAGATAATAAGAAGCTGCTCGAAAGCCTGGAGCAATTGATCAATAGCTCATCATCTATGGTGTGTACCGGAACATTTACGGACGCCAGCAAGCTGCTTCAGAAAATGCAACGGGCCAACCCGCATGTTGTGATGATGGATATCAATATGCCTGGCCTGTCAGGCATAGAAGCCGTAAAAGAAATCAAAGAAAAATTTCCCGAAGTCCGCATACTCATGCAAACCGTATTTGATGATAACGATAAAATATTTGCGGCAATCTGTGCGGGTGCATCCGGATACATACTTAAGAAGACAGTCCCCCAGAAAATAATTGAAGCTGTTCAGGAAACTTATTCAGGTGGAGCGCCCATGACATCATCCGTTGCGGAAAAGGTTTTGCAAATGTTCAGGTTGCAAAACAAAGTTGAAAAAACTGAGTTCATTGATTTATCAGATAGGGAAAAAGAAATCTTGAACTTACTGGTGGAAGGTGGTTCATACAAAACCATTGCAGCTTCCTGTTTTATTTCTATTGATACAGTGAGCACACATATACGGCATATCTACGAAAAGCTTCACGTACATTCTAAAAGCGAAGCTGTTGCTAAAGCAATCTTTCACAAATTAATTTAGGCAAAATCACCAGTTCATGCGATTGCCAGGCAGAAGAGCCGGGGATAATTTTACATAAACCTTTCAATTCAAAAACGAATGGCTTATGAAACAGATTATCTTCTCTATTTACATGGCGATTATCTTTTTGCCCGCCTGTAATAATGAAAAAAAATCTCTTGCTGTAGATACCGGTGCAGTGATATTCCCCTCCGCCGGTGAATTTCATAAAATGCTTGCTCGCTCCAATGGAACCTGGATAGGAGAAGCAACAATGCAGTTTTCATCCGACGCAGCGCCGGTTTCAGGCGGGCGTTCCCTGCTTATTAATACAATGGCGATGGGCGGCCTGTACCAGGTGTCTGAGATCAAAGGAAATATTGAGCCCGGAACGGGGAAGCCGTGGACGGGCTTGCGGATTACAGGTTACGATGAAGAAAGAAAAGTGTTTACAAGGGCAATGATCGGAGATGGATCTTCCGCCGGAGGTGTAGCAATGGATGGTGTTTGGGATGAAGCCACAAAGTCAATAACATTTCCATTCAAAAAAACGAATCCGTCGACTGGTAAAGAGCGTGAGTTTAAAGAAGTATATAGAATAATAGATGAAGATACCGAGGTGTTGGAGATATATGCTACTGATCCGAAGACAATGAAAGAGTTTAAAATGCTGAATGTTAAATGGACGAGAAGGAAGTAAAAATTGTCAGATATTCCAAAGATTAAACAGGAAAGGGCTGACGTAGTCAGCCCTTCTTTCCCTGAAAGGCAAGTTCAATCGCGTGAAGGAACTGTATGAACTTGCCGAATCTACCACCTACGAAAGTATATTTGATCAGAACCTGTATTTGAGACCGACTTCCAGGCCCAATGTAGAATTATAGGTCTTTGCGCGGCCAGCGGGATAGCTTGCATAATCCTTGTCTTCTGCATTAGTGAAATCATAGTCGAATCTTACACCAGTGTTCAGGAACACATTTTTAGATAAAGCAAACTCAACACCTGCATTAGCCATGCCACCAAAAGTCAGGTCTTTATACTGATCTTTTGTGTCAGTTTCCTGGCTGCCAGATTCCAGTTTTGAGTCGGTAAGAATGCTTAATTGGGGACCAAGTTTACCAGTAAAGGAAACTCCTTTGCTTAGCGGTGCTGTATAAGAAACGTATAGCGGAATTTTGATGTAATTGTTCTTCTGGTTGAATTCT
>CBHEUU010000306.1:0-6160 GCA_965990355.1 uncultured Chitinophagaceae bacterium | reverse complement strand
AAGTATGATGTTGTAACCGTATGTGGATTATTGATTTTTTCTTCGGTAGCAGGATTGATGGTATCGAAATACTTTTTACCGGAAGGCTTCTGCCATTCTCCATTGATAAAAAGATCGTATTGTTTATGTATGGTTGCCGCACTTTTGCTTTCCGGTGCCGGTGCATAGTTCCAGCTTGTATCAAACTTCAGTTTGACCGTGTTGGATTTTTTAGGAGCGGCTTTTTTCTTGGTAGCAGGCATGTTATCTGATTTATTTAATCTATGCTAAAATAGTTTGCACTCTGGTACAGCCCGGTATGTTCTTTTACAATTTGCATCAGCACATCATTTGCGAGACTGCTGGCGCCGAAGCGGAACCATTCATTGCTGAGCCAGTTTTCCCCCAGCACTTCTTTCACCATCACCAGGTAATGCAGGGCCAGTTTTGATTTGGAAATACCACCGGCTGGTTTCATTCCTATCATTTTTCCGGTTTTATAATAAAAATCCCTGATAGCTTCCAGCATCACCAGCGTTACAGGCATGGTAGCGGCCGGTTGTATTTTACCGGTGGAGGTTTTAATAAAATCGGCGCCGGCATACATGGCAATATCACTGGCTCGTCTTACTTTATCAAAGCTGCCCAGTTCACCGGTTTCAAGGATCACTTTCAGCCTGGCTTCGCCGCAGGCTTCTTTGATAGCAGCTATTTCATCAAACACAAAATTGTATTCTCCGGCGTGGAATTTCCCCCGGCTGATCACCATATCAATCTCGTCGGCTCCTTCATTCACGGCATAGCGGGTGTCCCTGATCTTTACATCGCGGGGAGCCTGGCCGCTTGGGAAGGCTGTAGCAACGGAAGCCACGCGGATACCTGAATCGCCCAGTGCTTTTTTGGCCACTTTCACCATCGATGGATATACGCATACGGCTGCTACAGTAGGAAGATCAGGCACGGCATCATGCGGGTGAATGGCTTTATTACAGAGCTGTTTTACTTTCCCGTCGGTGTCTTTTCCTTCCAGCGTGGTAAGGTCGATCATATTCAGCACCAGCTTCAGGCCATTGAGCTTGGTTTCTTTTTTTATACTCCGGGTGGTAAAGCGGGCAGCCCTTTCTTCTACGCCTACCTGGTCGATGCGGGGGGAGAGGGCAAAGTCAGGGATAGTGAGCAAGCTTTTGGCAGTAGCCATATGTATAAGGTTAAGGAGATCAAAGGTAATCAAAGTTGTTCGATGGCCGATGACCGAATGGCCGATGGCTGACTTTGAATTGAAAAGGCGTTGCACAATTTGTATCCGGCGATCGGCCATTCGGTCACCGGCCATCGTTTTCATGGTTAATGGCCCACCAACAACGCGAATTTTTCCTCCAATTGCGTTACATTCGGCTCCCGGTTAAGCGCAAGTATCACATAGAAAAATCATCTAATTAAAAAACTAAATTGCAATGAGAAAATCCAAATTCATCTACGAATTGGTTTTTGCGTGGGCTCTTATTTCCGTAGCATCCAGACTCTCTGCTCAGGAAACCTTTCCTGCTAATGGGGTGGCCGATCCCCGGCACGGATATTATGCCTTCACAAATGCCACTGTCGTAAAGGACGGTACAACTACACTGAGTAATGCTACTCTCGTTATTAAGGATGGAAAGATCACAGCCGTAGGTGCAGGACTGAAAGTTCCTGCCGGCGCGGTGGAAGTGAACTGCCAAGGTAAATATATCTATCCCTCTTTTATAGATATTTATGCTGATTATGGAATTCCCTCAGCTCAGCGTACCGTCGGTGGACCAGGCGGATTTGGCGGCGGCGGTGGTTTCGGACAGGCGCAACTGACCACAGCGGCTAAAGGACCTTATGGCTGGAACCAGGCTATCAAAGCCGATGTAGACGCTACCAAAGAGTTTGTAGTGGACGATGCTAAGGCAAAACCCTTAAGGGAAGCGGGCTTCGGAACCGTACTGTCTCACGTTCGCGATGGTATTGCCCGCGGTACAGGCGTAGTGGTATCCCTTGCCAATGCAAAAGAAAATCTCGTAATTATTAAAGACAAAGCTTCTGCTCATTATTCTTTTAATAAAGGAACTTCTACGCAAAGCTATCCCAGCTCCATGATGGGTTCAATCGCCCTGCTGCGTCAATCATACCTGGATGCACAGTGGTATAAAACCCAGCCTTCCAGCGAGGGATTTAACCTGAGCCTGAAATCATGGAACGACAATCAAACCCTTCCCCAGATTTTTGAAGCCAATGATAAATGGAACGATCTGCGTGCCGACCGTATCGGTGATGAGTTCGGCGTTCAATTCATTATTAAAGCCGGTGGCAACGAATATCAGCGTATCAAAGAAATGAAAGCGACCAATGCTACTTTTATTGTGCCGCTTGAATTCCCGCAGGCACAGGACGTGGAAGATCCAACTGATGCACGTTTTGTATCCCTCAATACCATGAAGCACTGGGAGCTGGCTCCTACCAATGCAGCTGCATTTGAAAAAGCCGGTATTCCTTTTTGCCTCACCACTTCCGATCTGCGTAGTGTAAGCCAGTTCTGGACCAATCTCCGCAAAGCAATGGAGTATGGCCTGAGCGAAAGCAAAGCCATGGAAGCGCTGACCAAAACACCCGCTACCGCACTGGGTATTTATGATAAAGTAGGAAGCCTGGAAGCCGGCAAGCTGGCTAATTTCCTGGTAACTACCGGACCGATCTTCAACGAAAAAACAGTGATCGTTACCAACTATGTACAAGGTGTCGCTTATGGAGTGAAAGATGATATCAGCGAAGTAGCCGGTACATATAATCTTACTGTAAACACACCTGCCGGCCAGGAGAAATATACACTGGAAGTAAAAACTGCCAGCTCTGTTTCTCTTTATGGCAAGGACACGCTGAATACAAAGTTCACCTATGATGGTAAACTGGTTAAACTGAGCTATGCTCCTCAAACACGCCGTCAGCGTCCTGCCGGTGCACCAACCGGCGCTCCTGATGCAGCACCACCAGCTGGTGGTGGAAGGCCTGGTGGTGGTGGATTTGGCCGTGGTGGTATGATGGGCGGTGGAACTGATCAGTTACCCGCTACTGCTGTACGTCTTAGCGGTGTGAGCAGCGGCACAGAATGGAATGGTACAGGTATTGACTCTTCAGGTAATTCATTAACATGGACAGCTTCACTTGTGAAAGCTGCTGAAATAAAACCTGATACGGCTACCCGTAAAAAAGAAATGCCTGTGTTAGGTAAAGTAGTATTCCCCTTCGAACCATTCGGATGGGAAGAAGACCAGGCGCCCAAGCAGGAAACCATCCTGATCAAAAATGCTACTGTATGGACCAATGAAAAAGAAGGGATCTTGCAGAATGCAGATGTACTGATCAAAGGCGGCAAGATCGCCGGCGTAGGTAAAAATCTTTCTGATGCAGGCGCAAGGGTAATTGATGGAACAGGCAAACACGTAACAGCCGGTATCATCGATGAGCACTCGCATATTGCTGCAGCTTCTATTAATGAAGGTGGCCAGAGCGTGACTTCTGAAGTGCGTATTGCAGATAACCTGAATCCTGATGATATCAATATCTACCGTCAATTGAGCGGTGGTGTTACCAGCTCACATATCCTGCACGGTTCAGCAAACGTGATCGGTGGACAAACACAACTGATCAAATTGCGTTGGGGTGCAAATGATGATGGACTGAAATTCAAAAACTGGGATGGCCAGATCAAATTTGCATTGGGAGAAAACGTAAAACGTTCCAGCTCTTCACAAGGCAACTCACGTTATCCCGATACCCGCATGGGCGTAGAGCAGGTGCTGGTGGATGCATTCACAAGAGCAAAAGATTACCAGAAAGCCTGGAAGGAATATGATGCCATTAAAGGCAAGAAAGGTGTAGTAGCTGTTGCGCCACGCCGCGATCTGGAACTCGATGCATTGGTAGAAATTCTGAATAATAAGCGTTTCATCACCTGCCACTCTTACGTGCAAAGCGAGATCATGGGATCTATTGAAGTAGCCAACAAAATGGGTTATAAATACAACACGTTTACGCACATCCTGGAAGGTTATAAAGTAGCTGATAAAATGAAAGAGCATGGAGCAAATGCTTCTACCTTCTCCGACTGGTGGGCATATAAAATGGAAGTGGAAGACGCTATCCCTTACAATGCTGCCATCATGCACAATGTTGGTTTGAATGTAGCCATCAATTCCGATGATGCTGAAATGGCCCGCCGCCTCAACCAGGAAGCAGCCAAGATCGTAAAATACGGAGGCGTATCTGAAGAAGAAGCGCTGAAAATGGTTACACTGAACCCTGCCAAAATGCTGCATGTGGATGACCGAGTGGGCAGTTTGAAAACCGGTAAGGATGGAGACGTAGTATTGTGGAGCGATAACCCGCTGAGCATTTATGCAAAATCCCTTTACACTATCGTTGATGGTACTGTTTACTTCGATCGTGTAAAAGATGAACAAATGCAGAAACTGGTTGACCTGGAAAGGAATCGCCTGATCCGCAAAATGAATGGCGAAAAGAGAAGCGGTGGCGCAGTAATACCTGCACAACCCAGCTACCAGATCATGTTTAGCTGCAGCGATCACGGTCATAGCCACGGCTTGCTGGTGGTAGATGCAGATGAATTAACTAATGAATAAAACAACTGTCATGAGAAGAATATTATTTTTCATCTTATCAATTGGTTTGTTTGCCGTGGCAAACAGCCAGTCAAACGTGCTGCCGGCCAAGCCGCAAACAGGCGTTACTTATATCAAGAATGCCACTATCCATACCGGTAATGGCAAGGTGATCGAGAATGGTACTATTAAGATCGCAGATGGCAAGATCGCTGAAGTGGGTGCTAATGTTACTGTGCCTGATGGTGCTACTGCCGTTGATGCCAAAGGCAAACATGTATATCCGGGGCTGGTGCTTGCTTCCAGCAACCTTGGCCTTGTGGAAATATCTTCCATCCGCGCTTCTTCTGACGTTCGTGAGATTGGTGATATGAATCCCAGCGTTCGTTCTATTGTTGCGTACAATACAGATTCCAAAGTGATCAATACGCTCCGTTCCAATGGTGTGTTGATGGCCAATATCGTTCCGCAGGGAAGCCTGCTGGCAGGTTCTTCTTCAGTGGTGCAACTGGATGCATGGAACTGGAAAGATGCAGCGTATAAAACAGATGAAGGCATGCATCTTTATATGCCTTTGATGATGGCACGCCCCCGCTTCGGCCGTGGCGGCGGCGGCGGTGGTGGTTTTGGAGGCCCTCAGGCTCCCCCTACTGATCCAGTAAAAGCTGACCTGGAAAAAGTGGAGGGAGTAAAAAGTTTCTTCCGCGAAGCAAAAGCATATAATGCTGCTGAAAAGCATGATGAAACAAACCTGAAACTGGAAGCAGTGAAAGGCCTGTTCAACAAAACACAGAAATTATATGTGCATGCCAGCACTGTAAGGCAAATACTGGTGGCAATTGATTTCGTGAAAGAATTCGGTTTTGATGTAGTGATCGTTGGTGGCAGCGAAAGCTACCAGATCGCTGACCTGCTGAAACAACACAATATCTCCGTGATCCTGCAGCAGCCTCATAGCCTGCCTACAGGAGAGGATGATGATGTGGACCAGCCTTATAAAACAGCAGCGGCCCTGCAAAAAGCCGGCGTATTGTTCGCTATTTCTGATGATGACAGCCAGACCCGCGGCCGTAACCTTGCTTTCAATGCAGGTACTGCAGCAGCTTATGGACTGACCAAGGAAGAAGCCCTGCAGGCCATTACACTGAATGCTGCTAAAATGCTGGGTGTGGCAGACAAGGCCGGCAGCATTGAAGTGGGTAAAGACGCTAATATCGTAATCAGCGAAGGAGATATCCTGGATATGAAGAGCAGCAATGTGACCGATGCATTTATCCAGGGAAGGAAAATTGACCTGAACGATAAGCAAAAACAACTGAATGACCGGTACAATCAGAAATATGAGCTGAAGAAACCGAAACCATTCTAAGAGGCTAACAAACTATAAAATGCACACTAAAAGTAAAGGTCCCGCCATCTGGCAGGACCTTTACTTTTTTTCAACCGTCCATTGTTGAATATGTTTAACTCCGTTCGGATGTTTTTTCTACTTGTAGTATTACCGTGTGTGGTACAGCAAACATATCGCACAATTTACCATT
>CBHEUU010000305.1:0-6178 GCA_965990355.1 uncultured Chitinophagaceae bacterium | reverse complement strand
AGATGAAATAGAGGTCCAATTTTCGTATCAGGATGAAGGTACACGTGATAACTATTACCTGGTAGGTGTAAAATCAAGCCGTGTAGCATTTCCGGAATACGAACTCGAGTCGGACGAAAGGTATCAGGGTAATAAAATGATCGAATTTTATTCCCATGAAGACCTGGAAAGCGGTGATTCGCTAAACATAAAATTATACGGAGTTTCAAAGAAATTCTTTGATTACTTTACTAAAATATTAACTGCATCGGGAAATAATGATAGCCCATTTCCAACAATACCAACGGCAGCCAGGGGGAATATTATCAATCAAACCAATGGGGAAAGCTATCCTTTAGGATATTTCAGGTTGTCAGAAGTAGCTATCAAAGATTATACAGTAAAGTAAGATCTGATGTAGGCGGGATTCCGGAGTACTGTCGCAATTTCCTCCCAATTTGTCGTAAGTGCACTTACCGGGGCATGTTGTGCCGCGCTATCTTTGTTGGAACAAAAGCGACATGATATGTATGCCCAGGTAAATGGATTGAACATGTATTATGAAATACATGGAGATGGTTTCCCACTCGTACTGATACATGGTGGTGGTTCCACTATCGGCACTACTTTTGGCAGGATACTGCCTGTACTGGCTAAAACGCACAAAGTAATAGCAGTGGAAATGCAGGCGCATGGCCATACAGCCGATATTGATCGTCCCTTGAGCTTTGAGCAGGATGCAGATGATATAGCAGCACTATTGAAACAACTCCATATTGCCAGGGCTGATGTTTTCGGATTCAGTAATGGCGCCAGTACCACGTTGGAAATAGCTATTCGTCATCCAAAACTTATTAATAAGATCATCGTGGCATCTACCATGTATAAAAGAGCAGGTGCCCAGCCCTGGTTTTTTGATGTGATGGCGAAAGCTACCTTTGAAGAAATGCCTCAACCTTTCAAAGATGCTTTCCTGGCCATTAATCCTGATAAAGATGCATTGTATGCCATGTACAACAGGGATGTGACCAGGATGCGGAATTTTACAGATATCAAAGAAGAGGATATTAAAGACATCAAAGCGCCCGCACTTGTTATCAGCGGTAACCAGGATGTATGCACCCTCGATCATGCCCTGGAAATGAGCCGCCTGCTGCAACATGCCCAGTTGGCTATTTTCCCGGGTGGACATGGAGATTATATAGGGGAAATAACAACATTGAAACCCGGCCATTACCAATATCCGGCCTTACCGGTAATTGAAACGTTTCTGTTAGATAGTAATGAGAATAAATAATACCAATACCAATACCCTGCTGGAACAGTTCAATGCTACCATTGATGTATGGATCACCAGCCTTGATCAATACACGCTTGAGATGCTGTGCCGCAAACCTCATCCGGGCACATGGTCAATAGGACAGATGTATAAACACATTATGGATGATACAGGATATTTTGTGCAACAGGCAAAGGCTGCTTTGCTAAGCAGTGAACACAGCGGACAGAACATGCATGAAGATGCGAAAACCATCTTTACCAATAATGGATTTCCCGATACCATGCTTACCAGCCCCGCTACCAACGAAAGCGTACCACAGCCGCAAACCAAAGAGGAATTGTTACAGGGACTAACCAGCATCAAAGCGGAAGTAAACCAGCTATACAGCACAGCCGATGTTGAAAGCGCAACCGGAAAGACCCGGCATCCCGGCCTGCTTTTTTTTAGTGCAGCAGAATGGTTACGTTTTGCAGAAATGCACATGCGGCATCATTTCCGTCAGAAGAAACGGATCGATGATTCGCTAACAGCACCAGAATAATAATCGGGTGAGGAGGTTTCCAATGCTTTGTATCAATACCAGATGGCAAATGAAAAGAATACATCAAGAAAAGAGCAGATCGTCAACCTGGAAAGAATGAATATCCATTTATAAGCTCAGCTTTTTTATCACTTTCTCTACTCTTTTCCGCTTACTCTCTTTGTCGATATCATCAAGCCGCGAATTAAGCGTTTGAATGAATTTCTTCCTGTTCCTGTTATTGATGATATCCATTGCTTTTTCGGCATACATTGGCAATTGGTTTGCCGGACTTTTCAAAATCTGTTCGTTGAGCAATGCGAATGCATTATCTGCATACTGATTTAGCGAACATAGTTTGATCAGGATATTCACGGCATGGTCTTTTGTAATGACCGAACCTTTATCAGCCGCTTCAACGATTTTTGAAACCGAGGAGTAGATCGCTTTGGGATTCTCTGGCGTGATGGTACCCAATGCTGTCATAGCGCCCCATTGAAGCCGGTTGTTCTTGTTATCGAGCAATGCAAGGAATTCTTTATGGTAAGAAGATATCAGTGACGGATTGATCTCGCCGGTTTCATAGAGGACCTTTATACAGTCGTTCTGTATGTCTTTGTTTTTATTGGAAAGATTGTCCACTAATTCCCGGACAGCCGTTTTATCTTTTTTGGCTGCAATTTGTTTGGCCAGTTCCTGGTTAGGCAGTTCATCTCGGCGGTGGAGGGATGAAGCAAGTTTGTTCAGCACACTCATTTTGACCAGCGTTTGAGAAGTTCAGTATTAATAATTACGGTTACCCCGTGAATTTATATTAATAGGCGGAATTTTTATAATGATATCCATAAAAATAAAATAGCCTTGTAAATTACTTCTTTACAAGGCTATTTGGCGATCAGTAATTGTTACCTGCTAATGACAAGCCGTTTCATTGTCCTTTTATTATCAGTATCTGTTATTTCAACCAGGTAAAGTCCCTTAATAAGATCCTTCACATCTATATGGATATTTCCGGCAACACTGTTATAGGAGAGTGATTTTATTAAAGCACCCGTAACAGAATATATTTTTATTCCTTTGATACGGGTTTTCAAATTATAGATTGGTTGAGAGGAACTTTTTCTGGCTGTTGTTGAAGTTTCTGATAGTTTGTTGCCTGTGCCTGAGATCGTGACCATCGACTGAGCGGGGTTGGGGGACATGCTCCAGAAACCGTCACAACTTTCAAAAGAGTAATTACGGCTAAAGAAATTGGAATAACCACAAACGGCATCATAGGCTCTAACCCATACGGTTAAACTGCTTGACCCATCGCTGTACATGCGAATTTTTTTATTCCCCTGCCCGGTAAAGATGGTTCCGCTACTAACTGACCACTGGTAGGTATATGCCGGATCGAAAGGATCTACAATAAATTCCAGAATATCTCCATCACAAACATAATCGCCATCATATACAGATCCTTCAAAAGTTGGCGTTTCCAGTCCAACTTGTATAGGTACAGAGATGGTTTGGTTTCCACCGCAAACATTAGTAAGAGTGGCTTGCAATGTTACCAGGCCAGCTCCGACCTTCTGTACTGTGACCTGGTTTCCGGAAGCACCTGAGAGGGTCGCAATACCTGAAGGTGAGACTGACCAGCTTATCGTGGCTCCTCTGGGCAATCCCGGAAGCCTGTAAGTGCTGGTTCCGCAAAGTTGCCACTCACCAACGATACCATAGGGGTTGGTGCATTCACTGGAACACTGTTCCAGGTTGGGTAGTTCTTCTATTTCATTAAATAACCATCGGGAATTCCGGGCAGTGAACGCCAGATGCACATTGTTGGAAATAAAGGGACTACCTGGTACCGTCTCCTGGGCTATAAAAAAATCACTGCTGGACGGATAACTGTTGTTTACACTGTTGACATATTTCTGACTAAAGGTGCTTGTTGTATATGGACTCACATCCAGGGCGCTGCCAACGCTTACGAATGTGAATTGGGGAGAGATTCCCATATTATAGGCATAAATGCCAATACTGCCTCCCAAAAAAACACCAATTGGAAAAGACACATATAGGTTCACACTAAACTGGGGGATGGATGTGATCTCGTTGAGTGCCTGAATATCTAACAATGGGGAAGAGGAGCCAGGAACTCCATCTACTGCCAAATGACTGCCTGGAGCGAAGGCCGTATTGTTATATAGCTGTCTGAATATATTGATGAAACCAAAGAGCTGGAGATGGTTGATCGTATAGAGCCGGGCGATCTTTGCCGTACTTCCTGTATTGGGAAGGGCGTATGCTTCCATCTCTGCTGCCAGTTTATAAGTTACTATCGGCACCCTGAAAAACAAAAACCTTGCATAAACACCGGCACTTACTCCTGCACCTAAATTGATAAATGTCTTACCGGGATTGAACATAGGAAGGGCGCATTCATTTCCATTTGAAGTAGCAACGAATCTGTAAGAAGGTTGCGGACCAGCCGGTGAGAATGTGATCATCGGGCGATAAGTTGCATCGAGGAAAGTGTTAGTGGCAAAAGTATTGGCTGTTACAGAACGATACAGGAGCAACTGCTGAGTGGCAGGCGCGTTCAGCAGATTTACGACATCGTTATAATCCGGGTATATATTATTGATATTGGTACCAAAAATCTGAAAGCCTCCCAGCATGCGGATCATGTATTGTAACCCCAGTGGAATGTTGGCACCCCTGTGTGGGCTATCATGCGTGATCAAAAGTCTTGCTTCTGTGGGTGTGCCGGGGAAATTCTTAGTCATATTGGCAAGGGCATACCGGGCGCAGAGCCCACCCATGCTTAGCCCCATTACTACATTTTGCTGCCGGATATTTCCAAACCGGTTGTCATTGACTTTATTGGCATTGACCCGGTTTATAACTTCCTGCACAACCGCGGCATTACGTACAATATCATCTGCTCCATCTCTGAAATCAATAAATACAAGATCGTACCCGGCGATATCGTCCAATTGCTGGTTAAAGTCATAAGAAGTGCTCGGTTCATTAATGGCATTGATAAAATCTCTGATCGTGTAATTAGCCTGCAATCCTGGTGCGATAAAACTTACATCATATCCTTCAACTACGATCAATGGCTTGCGCAGGGTACCTGATGGGTTCCGGTTGCTGAAGTCAACCCAAACAGTAGCGCCGCTATGCGTTCCTGCAACCGGAGCAACGAAACCCCACCATGGAACTGTTGCCCCGCCTGGTGTATATCTCGCGCTGCCTGTTGCCTCCAGTACATAGTAGTCGCTGTAGCATTGCAATATGGAATTATCGCTCAATGTCGCCTTTATCGTCCATCGTTTATGGCCGGTATCTACATAACTGACGCCAATGGGAGTGCCTATACTTACCGTTTGAAAGCCATTTCCATTGTCAAAATCTATCTGAAGCTGACTAATCGTTTTGGCAGTGTTATTCCAGATTATATTTGATTTTATCACAAAAGTTTCACTCCCTGTAAGTGATACATGTTTGTCAGGACTGGCGGCAAAAAGTTTCTTTAACTCATAAGGTGATTGAGGCCTGCCTGCAACATCAAATATTTGTCTTGTGCTACTATTATAAGAAAGCAGGTTTCCGGTAAATGCATTACTTTTTACAGTGTTGTACTCTCCAATCAAAAGTGGAATGGCTACCGTATCACCAGAATTCTGTTTAATACTGGTATTAACAGTTGTGATAGCCGGTAGTGGATTGGCGCCGGAGCCACAATAGCCTGTTTGTAACTGGAAGTACAATGTCCGCCACAGGTGCATGTCTATCCGGTTGCTGTCGGTAAGTGTGCCGTTAAAGGTCATCATAGGCAACATAGGGCAACCATATTCTTCCAGAAAGCCGGTCGGCACCTGTGATTTATCAATGTGTTGGAAGATGTATTCAAGCAAGCCTTTGGTAGTTGTAGTATCCTGAGCGTTCAGTTTACCAACTGAGAATGTGAGTAGAACACACAAGGTGTGTATCCTTAGTAGATTAAGCAGTTTCATAAAATTCAGGTTAAGGTTTATTAGAGGATATAGGCCGAGCAACCTATTATTCAATTTACGGGATTTTTCTTATACGTTCAGTTTCGACCTGGGCTTCGATCCGTTCTTTTGACAGGGGGATGGCTGAAATATTCCTAAAAGTCCGATTTGCATGTTGAAAAACCTTCAATCCTCATAATACACCGGTTTCCCTCACTTCTGTTTGCTGTTAATTATTCGAGCTGTTCAGCGGTCTTGCCTCTACGATTATAAAATAGCCGGTACGTTCTTTTATCCACCATTTTCCATTGTGATAAACATATTTGTCATCATATCTGACGCTATAATCTGTAATAATATCTTTTCCTTCAGACGCTCTTATCATTTTGATCTGGGAAAAAGAAACTCCTGTTG
>CBHEUU010000304.1:0-6191 GCA_965990355.1 uncultured Chitinophagaceae bacterium | reverse complement strand
CAAAGTAAGGCTCTTCCAGTTCAAACTGTTCCTTATAATGATATACTTTGAAAAAACCTTCCACTGGCCATATATCAATCAATCTTGTTTTCAACAGGTATTCGCCATAAATGATCGCTTCTGAAGGAAGTGCCGATAATTCCATTTCCTTGAAAAAACTTTCAAAACTATATCCCTGCGGGTTAAGATAATGATCATGAAAATGCTGCCATACTTTGGTTGACCAGAGATAAGGGGAGGGGCCATAATCCCACAACTTCCCATGCGTGCCGAATCTTTCTCTCGTAGAGCGTAAAGCCCTTGTTTGAAAGAGATCGGCAGAATTATGCCCGATGATCTCCATTGTATCTAAAAACGATTTGTTCTCATGCATCACCGTATACGGGGTATGCTCATCATACATGAAATCTTTCCTGTAGAAATCGCGGATGAATTCACTGTCTGAATCAATACAGAGATAGTTTTCACAAATACCCAGCCGGTGCAATTGCGATTTAACTACCTGCTGGTAGCGCCAGCCATCTTTTATATTGCAAATAATAATATCGCTGTCTTTCAGCAGGGTGATATTGCCGGGAATTCTTTTTTTAAAATAACCAAGATCCTGATCGTTCACAGAGAGATAAACAGGAATATTATCCCGGTTATATTTTTCAATAGACGAAATAAGCGTTTCTGCCCGGTTGAAATCGGGGCGGAATGATTTTATATATAATACCAGTGTTTCCAATATCAGCACATAATTTATAATATTCTTGGACCAATCACTTCATCCAGCCTTTGCCTGTATGTTTCTATCCCGAATTCATGCCTGATCATTTCATGCAGTTCATGCCGGTTCACCGTTGCTTCAAATGACTGGATGATGGATGCAAAATGAATTAAAATTTCATCACCTTCAAAGGGCTCCAGTACATGCACTCCCGGATAATTCCGGGCATGTAACTCCGGGATAATGCCCACTGGTGTGCCAATCACCGGTACTCCGGCTGACAAAGCTTCCAGTGTTACCATACCAAAACTTTCAAACAGGGAAGGAAAGATCACGAGATCGGCTTTGGAATAAGCTTCTTCATTGATATTGTGCAGATCAAGCCCCACTTTGATCGTTGTGTTCCTGTGTCCGGCAAACAAATCTGTATTGGAAGAATTATTACAGGCGATCAGAAAATGCCAGTGATCATTCTTTTCAATGATAGCAGCCAGTTTCTGCAATACATTCAATCCTTTTCCATTCTCCAGCCGCCCGGCATATAATACCGTTTTCCGCTGTGATAGAGCCCGGGGCAATGGCTTAAAGAAATTACTGTCCACCCGGTTGCTCACCAGCGAAATCTTTTCTGCCGGCACTTTATAATAATTGATCAGATCTTTTTTAACTGTTTCGGTGACGGTGATCACCTGCTTGCATAAAAGACAGGCTTTGCGTTGCAGATTGGCCACCCTGCTGAGCTGATCACTTTCACGTCCATAAGCTTTCTCCATTACATGATAACAGCCCTGGTTGATCACAAAGTCGACAGGATAAAAGGGAGTGGGCTCACCATTGGAGATAACAATATTCCGCGAAGTTTTTCTTGTCCATAAATAAGCAGAGGTAAACCTTGCCATATACACCGGTTTCCTTTTCCTGAAATGCCGGTAATTGAAAATGCGTTTGAACTGCCGGCCCAGGAATGTATTCAACAGAAAAGTTTCATCGATAATTTCTGTTTTTACCCCACGGCTTTGTAAGTATTCGTCCAGGTAAAGCACCATTCTTTCGGCGCCTCCTGCATTAGATCTACCGTTGTAAAAAACCAGCAGCGCTTTTTTAGCTTTTCGCATCAGGCAACAGGTTTAGCGCGTGATCAATTTTTTTATAGACTTCTTTTTTAAGAAAATGTTTTTTGAAGCAGGCCCTGCCTAAAGCACTTTGCTTTTTATATTCTTCCTCGTCTGCCAGCAATAAAGAAATATACTCTGCAAATTCAGCGGCATCATTGGTCACGAGGCATCCATTATTGGTTTTATCAGGTATGCCGTCCACGCCAGGCTGAGTACACACTACCGGCAAGCCATACGCCATTGCTTCCACCACTTTTATTTTTATGCCTGTGCCGGTGAGCATAGGACAGAGGGCTACACGGGACTTGTTATAATAGTCATCCAGCTTTTCAGCAAAAGCCACGCCGGTTATATTGGGTAAAGTTTTGGGAATATGATCCAGGATCGTTCCGATCACACAAATGCGGAAACTGACCGGCAATAACGGATAAACTTTTTCAAAAAACCATTTGGATGAAATAAGATTATGTGGATTGTCGGTTGCTACATAGATCAGGTCAAATTCTTTTGTTGCTGGCACAGGTTCCGGATCTTCCTTCATCATCGGCACATAAAAAACTTTTTCTTTGAAGAATTGCCGGAAGAAATAAGTTTCTTCAATGGAAATGGCCCATACCTGGTCGAAAAGGGAAAGCCGCCTCAACTCGTCTGCAATGGCTGCACTGCGGTCAAATCCGCTATCGTTCTGATGCTGGGAAGAAAGGAGGTCATGCGTATCAATAATCGTGATAGCACCCTGCAGATAAGGATTATCACGGATAAGATCGGCCCAATACACGTAACTGATGATAATATAATCGTATTTGTTTTTCTTCAGAATATCATCAAACTGGTTCCGCAGATGCAGCGTGGTATGGTTAGGAATGGAACCTTTCACCAGCCGCAATTTGCGTTCAAACAAGAGGTGTTTTATTTTATAAGAGAAGAAATAGGTGACTGGATTTTTTTTAACCGGCTTTCTTCTTAAAACCCAAAGATTATCTGCCAGGCCTGCGTTCTTAAAACTGGCAATCGTTTCTTCTGTATAGTTGCCCCAGTGTTGTTTGCTGATAAAATCAACATGCAAACCTCTTTCTTTAAAATAACCAAGCAAACTCAGTGCCCTGGAAATACTTCCACTGTTTCTGTCGGCAGGATTCAAAGGGAAAAAATAAAGTACTCGTTTCAAACTGCTGGTATTGTATAAAACCTAATAATAATGCCCGGGATACGGGCACTGCAATGATGTAAAATAAATAAAATCGGGCAAATAACATTCGTTGCAGCCGTTCTGCATCTTATATTTGATGAAATGGCAGCGAACCGATCCATTGATATTATTATTCCATCTTACAGGCTGAATGAATCCTTTTTATCGCCTATCATTCAGCTTCCCCATCCTCCGGGATGGGCGGTTTCAATTTATATTATTGCAGATAACCCGTCAGCAGATGTGCCACTGCTTTTACAGCGATGGGCTGAGGAGGGGAGGATTTATCTGCTTATTAACAGCCGGAATGAAGGACCCGCACAAACCAGGAATTATGGTATCAGGGCAGGGAATGGAAAATGGATCATTCTGCTGGATGATGATGTGATGCCCCAAAACGACTTATTGCATGCTTATGCAAAGGCTATAGAAAGCAACCCGGACGCCATCGGCTTTGTAGGCGTAACGGATTTCCCTGAACCAGTCAATGCAGCCACGCTTGCTTTGAAGATTAACGGCACTATCTCTCATTTTGACCTGGCAAAGTATCAGCCCTCTATGCTATGGGCACCGACCGCCAATTTTGTATTGAACCGGGACAAACTGGACCCGGCATTATTTGATCCGTCGCTGAAGAAAAGCGGTGAAGACATTGAGTTCCTTGTGCGCAACAGCTTCCGTTCCGGTCAGCAATATATTTCCGTGCCCGGAGCCGTGGTAAAACATCCCTGGTGGAATGACGGAGCAGTACAAACAAACCGTTTGTACCGTTACGGCGGCGGTGGAAGTGAAATAGCGCAAAAGCCGGTGATTAAGCCTTATACCTACCGGGATTTTACAAACACACCTGAAACCCTGTTTTTGCTTTTATTGCTTTTGCCATTTGCAATAGTATGGGATTTTGTATATCCTGTTACCGTCATTGCGATCAGTGTATTGCTGGCTGAGTTTATTACAAACTGGGTAAAAGCAATTATTAAAGGAAAGACCTATTCATTGGCAGTGGCATTTCAGCTTACATGGATCAAGATCGTGTATGAGACAGGGTATCTTTATTCCTCATTCAGAAAAGGACATTTCAGCGGTTTTATGGAAAGAACGGACCTGGGTTTTGTAAAACCACATCCAAGTCCTTTCCGGTTAAACCGGTGGAAGATCATTAAGATGATCATTTTGCTTATATTGCTGTTAACGATGCTTGCACTTTAGTTACCACACTAAACGTTTAATCATACATGCGGAAGATATTGATCACAGGCGGTGCTGGTAATATCGCCGGCAGCCTGACCAGGCGATTAGTACAGAATGCAGATGATCTTATCGTGGTGATAGATAACCTGTCTACCGGTTCAGTGCATAAGCTACCACTTGCTGGCTTGCCCAATTACCAGTTTATAAAAGGAGATGTGAATGATAAGAGCCAGCTTGCTGCGGTTATGTTATCGCATTCTTTCGATTTCGTGTTTCATTATGCTGCTGTGGTTGGCGTTAGCCGTACCTTAAATAACCCATTAAGCGTGTTGAGGGATATTGATGGGATAAGGAATGTGTTTGAGCTGGCAAAAGAAACCGGTGTGAAGCGCGTATTTTATTCTTCTTCATCAGAAGTGTATGGCGAGCCGGTGAGCCTTCCGCAGCATGAAGAGATCACGCCGCTGAATTCAAGATTGCCATATGCCATCGTGAAAAATTTGGGTGAAGCATTCTGCAAATCCTATTACCAGGAGTTCAGCCTGCCGTATACAATATTCAGGATTTTCAACACGTACGGGCCGGGGCAAAGCGAAGATTTTGTATTGCCAAGATTCCTGAAAGCAGCGCTCCGTAATGATCCTGTTACGCTGTATGGTGACGGGTTACAAACACGCACCTTTTGTTATGTGGACGACAATATTGATACTACCCTCAGCATATTGAACAGTAAAGAAGCAGAGAATAAGACGATCAATATCGGCAATGATGAAGAAATCACCATGCTGGATCTGGCCAAAAAGATAATCAGCATTACGGGTTCATCATCTTCCATTATCCATTTACCGCCTTTGAAAGAAGGTGATATGACAAGACGCAAACCAGACATTACCAAAATGAGGCAATTCCTTCACCGGCCACTTACTTCACTTGATGAAGGAATTAAAAAGCTGATACAATTTTATGAAACTTCCTGATTGGGTACATTGGGAACAGGCAGGCTGATCACTACGCCTTCTTTGCGAAGCTGCAGGTAGCCATCTTTGCAGGTAATAGTACCATTTTTCACCACCTGCTCATAAATGTTAAAATTGATCGACGCTCTTCCACGGTCATTATAAAGATGGTGCAGGTGATAACAGATGGCGCGTGTTTTCACTTTCTTCTGGCGAAGACCGGAATTGATAAAGCGTGCAGCCAGTTCAATATCTTCATGCCCCCATCCTTTCATCTGGTTGTTATAGCCATTCACTTTGATGAAGTCAGCACGCCAGTAAGCACAGTTAGAACCATGCACATTGTCTGACCGTTTGTTTTTCCGGATAAAAAGGGAAGACAGGAAAGGAATGCGAAGGGCATTGATCCTGTTTTTAATACCGGGTGATAATGCGGACAAAGCAGTGTAATCTCCAGCTTTGAGAAAAATTTTGCTCCTGGTATCACTCAGTAAAACCCGGCTGCCACGGATATAAGTCCCTTTTTCGCGAATAGCCATATGATCTTCAACAAAATGGGGGTCTAAAACCATATCTCCGTCTATCTGGATAATATAACTGCAATTGGTATGGGAGATGGCCTTGTTGATAATGGAGGTTTTGCGGAAACCATCATCATGCTGCCAGAAATGCCGGAGGGGAACAGGGAATTTATTCCGGAATGAATCAATGAGTGTTCTCGTATCGTCGCCGGACCCGTCGTCTGCTATAATGATCTCATCAGGCATATAGGTTTGCCTGAGAATGCTTTGCAGGACCAATCTTAATGCTTCCGGCCAGTTATAGGTCGAAATTAAAAGTGCGGCAGAGGTTTTATTCTGTCTCAATATAGATGTTTATTAATTCCGTTCTTGCAAAAAGTATGCTGCAAACGTATCGCCTCTTTCAAAAGGTACTCGTTTTGTTCCAGCCTTGGCTTGGGGTTTACCGCGTGAAAAATATGAAAAGCGATCCCGCCCATTTTTAAAAAACGCTTTTCCCTGCCACTG
>CBHEUU010000303.1:0-6193 GCA_965990355.1 uncultured Chitinophagaceae bacterium | reverse complement strand
CACCTTTGCCGGCATCAGACTCTGGCTTACACTGCTGCTTTTTTATTTTTCCTTTTTCAAATACATCTGCCTTATCATAGGCTCACCCATTTTCGCTTATATCAGCCGCAAAACAGAATCCATTATCAAGAGCAATGAATCGGCACCCGGCTGGTCTGATATAAAAAAAGAAATGTCCAGGGGTATGACCATTGCCATTCGTAATTGCGGCTGGCAAACTGTTTATCTTTTTGCCCTTATTCTCCTGTCGCTGATACCTGTAGTTGGCTGGATCACTCCGCTGATCGCGCTTTTCATGGAGTGCTACTATTATGGTTTTTCCATGCTGGATTACAGTCTTGCCAGGAATGATCACACTCCTTCGCAAAGTGTTCATTTTATCGGCCGGCATAAAGGGTTGGCCATTGGCAACGGTGTATTGTTTTATATGATGCATCTCGTGATCATTTTTGCACCTGCCTATGCCATCATTGCGGCTACGCTCACTATTCACAAAGTAAAAGCCCCTTAGCATGGAAAAAGGAGCTGTATACCTGATCCCTTCCCTGCTCGATGAAAAGGGCCTTAATGCCATTCCTCTTTATATTGCTGAAGCTGTAAAGAAATGCCAGGTACTGTTTGTGGAAAATGAACGTACTTCCCGGCGTTTTCTCAAGCAGTTCTGGAAAGAGCAGTTGCCTGCCGGTGAAGAGATCGTGATCGACCAGTATGAATGGTTCACGATCCATAAAGCAGAGCAGGAAGTGCAGGGTATTTTCCGGCAAAAATTAAACGAAGGAAAAACGATCGGCATCATCAGTGAAGCAGGTTGCCCGGGAGTAGCAGACCCCGGACAATTGCTGGTGGCAGTAGCGCAGGATCTGAATGTGCCCGTGATACCATTGGTTGGCCCAAGTTCCATTTTATTGGCATTGATGGCCAGCGGTATGAATGGTCAGCAGTTCCGTTTCTTTGGTTATCTGCCTATCGACAGCCAGCAAAAGATCAAAGCCATAAAAGAACTCGAAGCAGAGTCAAAGAAGAATAATTGCACGCAGATCTTTATTGAAACTCCTTATCGCAATAATCAGCTTATTGAATCATTGCTGAAGCATGCCAGTGCATCTTCCCGCTTGTGTATTGCAGTAGATCTCACAGGTGAAAATGAATGGGTCAAAACCAAAACCATTGCCGCCTGGAAAAAAGAAAATATAGATATTCATAAACGGCCAGCAATATTTCTGCTATTGGCTTAGTATCCCACAGGACTTACGGTAAGTATTTATTCTTTGTGGTCTTTTTTGTGGTGGTGGGGAAATAAACTCCCACCACAACAACAAAGAACACAAAGAAATTGTTATTTGGTGGGGAAAGCCCCAATCAAGGCAAAGGCTGCGGCAATCCCGTTTCCGTTCTTCGCATGGAGATAATGCTGTCCACAATAAACTCACTCATTCCCCGCCATGGCAATGCGCCCAGGTATTCTTTATAATGAAGTTCAAAGAAAGATCCGCTGTTTGCCATCAATTGATTCGCCACTTTTTCATCTACCACAGAAAATTCAAACTCGTTCGACTGGATGCTGCCCGGCATATTGGACCGGTAGCCGGTAAGGATCATCCGGCCTTCATAGGTCTTCCAGACATACCCTTTTTTAACGATAAAATTCAGCTGGCCTGCTTTGGCCCCGGTGCCAAATACAAAGAAGTATTTAATGAAAATGAAGACGATCAGACCCAGTGCCAGCACGATAACAAACGTTCGGAAAAACCGCCGGGCTCCGGAGACCTTTTTCTTTTCTGTAGCTAATTGATCCATAAACAGTTTTTATAACAAAAAATTTGTGGTGATAACCCAATTATTATTATACATTTGTAATCCAATTTACAATTTGTTTGTAAACGTGAGTAATATTTTGACACATACCAAGCAATTCGCCTTTCATGCACCCATTACAAGTGGAGTGTATGCAGTAGGCTATGATGTGTTTACCTTTTCACGCCCCCGACGCCGCCCTGAATGCTGACAGGACGAACCCCTTACCCTGGTCCCTGTCAGTGAATTCTTCCCAAAAACAAGTTCAGGACTGGTAATCCGCATTATATTCAACTCTTTATTAACGTGGACAATCAACATATCATCGTTAGGGTGGCAACCCAGGATGACAAGAAATTTTCCTCCATTATCACAGATGAAATGGAATCTTCGGCTAAAGCCAGGGGTACAGGTATTGCCAAAAGAAGCCCGGAATATATCGCTCAGAAAATAGATGAAGGCAAGGCCGTGATCGCAGTAACCGACAAAGGCGAATGGGTCGGCTTTTGCTATATCGAAACCTGGAGCCATGGAGAATACGTAGCCAATAGCGGACTGATCGTTTCTCCTGCCTTCCGCAAAAGCGGGGTGGCAAAAACCATCAAACAAAAAATATTCAATCTCTCCCGGGAAAAATATCCCACTGCAAAAATATTCGGGCTCACCACCGGGCTGGCTGTGATGAAGATCAACAGCGACCTGGGCTATGAACCCGTTACTTACTCTGAGCTTACACAGGACGAAGCTTTCTGGGCCGGCTGCAAAAGCTGTGTCAACTATGAAATCCTCATGAGTAAGGAAAGAAAAAACTGCATGTGCACCGCTATGCTCTTCGATCCGAAAGATCACTACGAGCCTGAAGAAACCAAAGAATACTTCAAAGACAATGCGGTTGGCTTCGAACGATTGCTGCGCTTTAAACAATGGAAACTGCTGAAACCTTTCCTGAAAAAAGACAAGGACAAGGAAAAAGGCGGGGGTGTAAAACCCAAATCCCTGTTGCATTATTTATTTCATCTATAAAACCAACAACGGTTTATCATGTCAAAAAAAGTTGTTTTGGGCTTTAGCGGCGGATTAGACACTTCCTTCTGTGTGAAATATCTGAGCGAAGACCAGGGTTACGAAGTTCATAGCATTATCGTAGACACAGGTGGCTTTACTGCCGAAGAGCTTAAACAGATTGAAGCACATGCTTACTCCCTTGGGGTAAAATCACACAAAGCCGTCAACGCTGTTAAAAGTTATTACGACAGCATTATCAAGTTCCTTATATATGGCAACGTTTTAAAAAATAACACTTATCCTTTAAGTGTTTCAGCCGAACGTTTAAGCCAGGCCTTACATATTGCCGATCATGCACGCGAACTGAATGCAGATGCCGTGGCCCATGGCAGCACCGGCGCCGGCAACGACCAGGTACGTTTTGACATGATCTTCCATATCATGATCCCCGGCGTGGAGATCATCACACCCATACGCGATCTCAAATTGAGCCGTGAAGCGGAGATTGAGTACCTGAAGAAAAAAGGGGTGGAAATGAATTTTGCCAAAGCTGCTTACTCCATCAACAAAGGTTTATGGGGCACCAGCGTAGGCGGTAAGGAAACGCTTTCTTCCAAAGGCATCCTCCCCGAAGAAGCCTGGCCTACACAGGTAACAAAAGCAGGCAGTGAGGAAGTGAAGCTCAGCTTTGAGAAAGGTGAACTGAAAAAAGTGAATGACGAGTCATTCAACCACCCTTCTGAAACGATACAATATTTACAGACCCTTGCCGGTCCTTATGGCCTTGGCCGGGATATACATGTGGGCGATACCATCATCGGCATAAAAGGCCGCGTTGGTTTTGAAGCAGCAGCACCCATGGTCATTCTCAAAGCACACCATGCACTCGAAAAACATGTGCTCACCAAATGGCAATTGAACTGGAAAGATCAGTTGGCACAATTTTACGGCAACTGGCTGCATGAAGGTCAGATACTCGATCCGGTGATGCGTGATATTGAATCATACCTGGAAACCAGCCAGCGCAATGTAACTGGTGATGTGTTTGTACAATTACAACCATACCATTTCCAGATCATCGGCATTGAAAGCAGGTATGATCTGATGAACAGCAAATTCGGCAAGTATGGTGAAATGAATACCGGCTTTACCGGTGAAGATGTAAGAGGTTTCAGCCGGATATTCGGCAACCAGACGATGATGTATCACCTGGTGAAGACAGATAACGAAAACAACTAATGGCAACAAAGATCAAAGCAGGTATTATCGGCGGAGCAGGCTACACGGGTGGTGAATTAATCCGTTTATTGATCCACCATCCGGGTACCGTTGTTTCCTTTATTCATAGCCGCAGCAATGCGGGCCAGCCTGTATATTCAGTTCACCAGGATCTGCTGGGCGATACTGATTTGCTTTTCACCGGTGAGTTGAACACTGATATTGATGTATTGTTTCTTTGCCTCGGTCATGGCGAGTCAAAAAAATTCCTGGCAGAAAATCCGATTCCTGCCAGCGTAAAGATCATCGATCTCGCCAATGATTTCAGGTTGAAATCACATGCCAGCAGCAGTGGCCGCCAGTTTGTGTATGGCCTGCCGGAGCTCAACAAAAAAGCAATTCAATCGGCAACAGCTATTGCCAATCCCGGATGTTTTGCCACCAGTATACAGTTAGGACTTTTGCCTTTGGCAAAAGCAGGTTTGCTGAAAGATGTATACACTACCGGTATCACCGGTTCCACAGGCGCAGGGCAATCATTATCCGCCACTTCACACTTCAGTTGGAGGGCCAACAATATACAGGCTTATAAAACACTCAGCCACCAGCATCTTGGCGAAATTGGTGAATCGCTTTTGCAATTGCAACCAAATAGTGCAATTGATCTGAGCTTTGTTCCCTGGAGAGGAGATTTTACGAGAGGGATCTTTATCAGCTCCACGCTTTCCTGTGATCTGAGCCTGGAAGAACTTTACGTGCTCTTTTCTGATTTTTATAAAGACCAGCCCTTTACGCATATCAGTAAAGAACCTATTTTTTTGAAACAAGTGGTGAATACCAATAAAGCTTTGATACAACTGGAAAAAGCAGGCAGCAAACTGGTAGTGCATTCAGCGGTGGACAATCTGCTGAAAGGCGCCAGCGGGCATGCTGTTCAAAATATGAACCTGGTTTTTGGTTTGGAAGAAACTATGGGATTGAAATTAAAGGCAAATTACTTTTAACCTTCGGAATAGTGTCCGGGACATTGTCATCCCGGACGCCGATCCGGGAAAAACTCTGTTATGAATTTATTTGACGTATACCCGATCAACGATGTCACTATCGTGAAAGCAAAAGGCTCCTATGTATGGGATGATAAAGGTGAGCAGTATCTTGATCTGTATGGCGGCCATGCCGTGATCAGCATCGGTCACACACATCCGCATTGGGTGAGTCGTATTGAAGACCAGTTGGAAAAAATTGCTTTCTATTCCAACTCCATCAGGATCCCGCTGCAGCAACAGCTGGCGGAAAAGCTGGGCAAAGTGTCCGGCAAACCCGATTACCAGTTATTCCTTTGCAACAGCGGCGCTGAAGCCAATGAAAATGCTTTGAAGCTGGCTTCATTCCACAATGGCCGGAAAAAAGTGGTTGCTTTCAGCAAATCATTCCATGGCCGCACTTCACTGGCTGTGTCTGCAACAGATAATAAAAATTATATCGCTCCTGTGAATGAAACGGAGAACGTGATCTTTCTTCCTTTCAATGATACCAAAGCACTGGAAGATTGTTTCCGTAAAAACGGTAAGGAAATATCTTCCGTGATCGTGGAAGGCATACAGGGCGTAGGTGGTATCAATGTAGCCGATGAAAGTTTCCTGAAAAAGATCCGCAGCCTTTGTGATGAATATGGTGCTGTTTATATCGCAGATAGCGTACAATGCGGTTATGGCAGAAGCGGTAAATTCTTCAGTCATGATTTTGCTGGCGTAAACGCAGATATTTATACCATGGCAAAAGGCATGGGCAATGGTTTCCCTGTAGCCGGCATTATCGTAGCACCGCATATCAAACCCAAACATTTTCAGCTGGGCACCACTTTCGGTGGCAATCATCTTGCTTGCGCAGCAGCATTGGCTGTTCTGGAAATAATTGAAGAAGAGAAACTGATGGGCAATGCGGTGATGGTAGGTAAATACCTTAAAGACGAACTGAACAGTATCCCGGAAATTGAAAATGTAAGAGGCCGTGGACTGATGATCGGTTTTGATGTACCGGAAGAATTGAAAGACCTGAAGAAAAACCTGCTCTGGAACCAGCAGATCTTTACAGGTGAAGCAAAGCCAAACGTTATCCGTTTGCTGCCTTCCCTGGCTCTGAAGAAAAGAGATGCCGAACAATTCATTGATTCATT
>CBHEUU010000302.1:0-6198 GCA_965990355.1 uncultured Chitinophagaceae bacterium | reverse complement strand
TGGAAAGATCAAAACAAGCAGGTATTCATCAAACCGTTATTTTCCCGGCTTTTCATTCAAATTATGCAATAGCCAATGAAGCAGTGGCCCGTATCGTCAAAGCCCATCCTGGTGTTTTTTTAGGATACGCTTTCATTAATGCAGAACGGGATAAGGGAAATGTATTCCGTATGGTGCAAAAAGCCGTGCTTCAGTTTGGGTTCTGCGGTATAAAAGTGCATCGCCATGATGCCCGCATATCCCGGGAAATATGTGAAGTAGCTGAACACTTCCGTTTGCCTGTACTATATGATGTTCTTGGAGATGTTAGCAGTATTGAACTTTTTGCAACGCAATATCCTGGTGTCAATTTTATTATCCCCCATCTTGGCAGCTATGCAGATGACTGGAAAATACAATCGGCTTTTATTGACCAGCTGGTCAAATACCGCAATGTGTACACCGATACATCCGCGGTAAAAAGATTTGATCTGCTGGAAACAGCTTTTCAGCGGGCTGGCGCACATAAAATCTTATTTGGTACAGACGGTCCCTGGCATCACCCTTCACTTGAACTGGCGAAAATATGGGCGCTTGAGCCTTCCCCGGCACAAGTTGCACTTATGCTGGGAGGAAATTTCCTGCGCCTCATATCCAATATTAAAACCCACCGGCAGAATATTGTTCCTGCAGGGCAATAACTATAACTTCATATCTCCAATGATCGCCCTGATCTTTTCATCAAGCTGCTTATTCACTTTATCAAAATCCCCCGCCTTCTCCAACGTCTCCTTCACACTGAAATAAAACTTGATCTTCGGCTCTGTTCCACTCGGCCTTGCTGAAATAATACTGCCATCTGCCAATTTAAACTGCAGCACATTCGATTTAGGCAATTCAATCTTCCATTCTTTTCCTGTTTGCAAATTCTTCCCTTTTTGCAATTCATAATCCAGCAACTCCACTACCTCCGATCCATTGATCACTTTTGGAGGATTGGCACGGTAGCTTTCCATCATCGCAGCAATCTGCTGCTGGCCATCCATTCCTTTTTTAGTAATAGAAATAAGATCTTCTTTATAAAAACCATACTGAACATACAGTTCCAGTAACTTTTCAAACAAGGTCTTGCCTTTCTCTTTTTCATACGCCGCCATTTCACACAACAACGCTACAGCACTCACTGCATCCTTATCACGGATCTGGTCACCGATCATCAGACCAAAACTTTCTTCACCACCGATCACGTAATTCTCTTTTCCTTCTTTCAACCTGATCATTTCAGCGATCCATTTGAAACCCGTAAGCACACGATAACAAGCCACATTATTTCCTTTGGCCAGTCCATCTGCCATACCTGTTGTTACGATCGTGGTAATGATCATATCATTGGGCTGTGCAATGCCTTTTGTTTTGCGCGCTTCCAGCACATAGTTGAAAGCCAGCACAGCGGTTTGGTTACCGTTCATCAGCACCCAGTTGCCATGATTGTCTTTTACACCAATGCCCACCCTGTCTGCATCAGGATCGGTTCCCAATAAAATATCCGCATCCAATTCTTGGGCCTTTTTCAAACCAATGCTCATGGTTTCTTTTTCTTCGGGATTCGGATAAACCACGGTCGGGAAATTACCGTCCGGTTCGCTTTGCTCTTTTACAATGTTCACATTGGTAAACCCGAATTGCTTCAGCACTTCCGGTACCAGTTTAATACCTGTACCATGTATAGGTGTATAAACGATCTTGAGATCATGCTGCTTCGCAATCACTTCAGGATAGACGCTCAATCCTTTTACCATTTTTATATACGCATCATCCATTTCTTTCCCGATCAGGGTGATGTTTGATTCACCTCCTGTCCATTTTACATCATCCACAGACGCGATCTTTTCCACTTCCTTGATCACGTTCTTATCATGCGGCGGCACCAATTGGCCACCATCTACCCAATACGCTTTATATCCATTATATTCTTTCGGGTTGTGTGAAGCTGTACATACCACACCGCCTTTACATTTAAAATGGCGGATAGCATAAGATAATTCCGGTGTCGGGCGGAGGCTTTCAAACAGGAATACCTTGATGCCATTGGCTCCAAAAACATTGGCGGTTGTTTCTGCAAAAAAGCGGCTGTTGTTGCGGCTGTCATGCGCAATAGCCACTTTCACTTCTTCACCGGGGAATGAAGCTTTCAGGTAGTTGGCATATCCTTGCGTGGCCATGCCCACGGTATATTTGTTCATGCGATTGGTGCCCACTCCCATAATGCCGCGCAATCCCCCGGTGCCAAACTCCAGGTTGCGGTAAAAAGAATCGGCCAGTTCTGTACTATTTCCCGCCTGCATTTTTTTGATTTCTTCTTTGGTGGCGGTATCAAAATTCCCTTTGAGCCAGGTGTCTACTTTCTGCTGTATGGCACTATCCATAGTGTAAGTTTAAAGTGAATGATTTGGGGCTTGAAGTTATTGATTTTTAGTTTGAAAATCCAGTTCAGAAAAGGAAACGTATTTTTGATTATATGAAGACTGCCATTAGCTGCAAATCCCTGGGCCTGCTGGCCCTCTTTTATTCAGGTATTCTTTCGGCACAATCAATTCAATCCGTTGAAGAAGACACTTCACACACAGTTTATCATTTCCCTCCACCAGTGATCGAGCAACCAGCGCTGATTGGGTCGTTAGCCCTTCCACCAACCGATTCGGTAACACCTTCCTTCAATAAGAAAAAACGTATTGCCTGGGTAACGGCCGCTAATGCTGCTTTTTACACCGGCTCACTCATTGCATTGAATGCTGCCTGGTATAAAGACTATCCGCGCACCAGCTTTCATACGTTTGACGACAGCAGGGAATGGTTGCAGGTAGACAAAGTGGGACATTCATGGACTGCTTATACCACCGGTAAATATTTATCAGAAATGTGGGAATGGGCCGGGCTTTCACGACGCAAAGCTGTCTGGGTCGGCGGATTGAGCGGCGCTGCCTATCTCACGGTCATTGAATTTCTCGATGCCTATTCCGCTGAATGGGGATGGAGCTGGAGCGATATGGGTGCGAATGTATTTGGCTCAACACTTTTCATGGGACAGGAGTTCTTATGGAATGAACAACGCATCCAGTTCAAATTTTCTTTTCATCACAATAGCTATAGCGATCCTGTGCTTGAGCAACGTGCCGGCAGCCTGTTTGGCAAACCCTGGTATGAACGGATGCTGAAAGATTATAATGCACAAACCTATTGGTTCAGCGCCAATCTCCGTTCATTTTTCAAAAACAGTAAGCTTCCGCCATGGCTGAATGTAGCCGTTGGCTATGGTGCTGATGGAATGTTTGGAGGATTTGATAACAGTTGGACAGATAAGAACGGAAACCTGGTAACCCGTTATGATATCCCCCGCAAAAGACAGTTTTACCTTGCACCGGATATTGATTTCACCAAAATAAAAACCAACAGCAAGTTTTTGCGTACTACTTTTTCATTGCTGAATGCATTTAAGTGCCCGGCACCTGCATTGATGCTGGATAGCAAAGGAAAACTTAAAGGATATGCTCTTTATTTTTGATTACTCGAGGTATGCTCCCAACACTTTTTTTCCATCTACTTCCACAAAAATATGTTCCTGTAATGTGGTAGATATACTAACGCCTACATAGTCAGGCCGTACGGGAAAAGAATTATGGCTTCGCTCCACCAGCACCAGTGTTTGTATTTTCCGGGGTTGATATTCCAGGAATGGCTTCAGCGCGTATAAAAGCGTTTTGCCACTGTTCGCCACATCATCCACTATAATGATCACTTTTCCGTTGAAGTCGGTCTTACTGTCGAGCGCTATTTCTTTGGGCTCACGTTTATCAAGCGTAATGGTCAGCAGCGTTGTTTTTATTCCTGGTGAAAGTTCTCCAATGATCTCCTGGATACGTCTTGCCACCACACTTCCGCTTTCCCGGATGCCTGCAAGCACCAGTTCTTTTTCGTCTGCATTATTTTCCAGTATTTCCAGGGCCATCCGGCGGAGTTTCTTTTCTGCCACTGCCTGGTCAAGTATATAGTTCTTCGCAGCCACGTATTTATTTGTTTAATACCACGGAAAATTGCTGTAAGCAGGATAATCTGTGGCAAAGAAGTTTAAAACTGTGTTACAAGCCGTAAATTAGCACTTGTAATTGATTGCTATGCAAATTGCACAACAAATTTTATTTGTCCTTATCAGCGGAGCGGCCATCTTTCTTTTCAGTAAAAATGCAAGACAGATCGTCCGTAATATCCGGCTGGGCAGGAATGAGATCATCAATGATCAACCCGGCCGTCGCTGGCGGAATGTTTTATTGCTTGCCTTCGGGCAACAGAAAATGTTCCGCAATCCGTTGGTAGCGGTACTGCATTTCTTTGTATATGCCGGTTTCATCATCATTAACATAGAAGTATTGGAAATTGTGCTGGACGGCATCTTTGGCACACACCGTTTATTCGCAACACCATTAGGAAGTTTCTACACTTTTCTGATCAATGCGTTTGAAACACTGGCAGTGCTGGTGATCATTGCCTGCGCCATATTCCTGGTACGCCGCAATATCATCAAGCTTCGCCGTTTCATTAGCAAAGACCTGGATGGATGGCCACGCAGTGATGCCAATTACATCCTGGCTACAGAGATCATCCTGATGCTGCTGTTCCTCACCCTGAATGCAAGCGATACACTTTTGCAGGCAAGGGGCGTAGAACATTATGCCGCCAATCCTACAGGTAATTTTATTTTTTCCCAGCTTCTTCATCCATTGCTGAACGGTATCGGCAATGAAGGATTACAGGGTGTTGAAAGAGCCTGCTGGTGGCTGCATATCGTGGGTATTTATGCTTTCCTGAATTATCTCCCTTATTCAAAGCATTTGCATATCATTCTTGCATTCCCCAACGCCTATTTTGCCAGATTGCAGCCGATGGGGAAAATGGAGAATATGACAGCTATTCAGAATGAAGTGTTGTATGCCATGCAACCGGAACTGGCGCCAACAGGCGGAGACGCAGAGCCACCAAAGAAATTTGGTGCAAAAGACATCCCTGATCTCAGCTGGAAAAATATACTGGATGCATACAGCTGCACTGAATGTGGCCGTTGCTCAGCTGCATGCCCTGCCAATATCACGGGCAAAGCCTTATCACCCCGCAAGATCATGATGGACACCCGCGACCGTGCGGATGCGATGGGTAAAAACATCGCGGCCAGTAATGGTGAATTCAAGGATGACGGAAAAACATTACTGCATGATTATATCACTGTGGAAGAACTGCGGGCCTGCACCACCTGCAATGCCTGCGTACAGGAATGCCCGGTAAGCATCAACCCGCTTGATATCATCCTGCAATTGCGCCGTTACCTGGTAATGGAAGAAAGCAATTCACCGCAGGAATGGGCGGCCATGTTTGGCAATGTTGAAAACAATTTTGCTCCCTGGAAATTCTCTCCTGATGAACGGGATAAATGGACAGAAGAAATGGCCGGATAATTGACTGATATATTTACTGTATGCACGAGCTGCTTCTTCAGAATATTAATCAACGAATAAGCCTTTCACCCGAAGAGCAGGAAAAGCTAAAAACATTTTTCATCCCTAAAAAACTCCGGCGCAGACAATACCTATTACAAGAAGGAGAAGTATGCCAATACGCCGCTTTTGTTGAAAAAGGGCTTCTCCGCTCCTATTCTATCGACAAAAAAGGTAATGAACACATCATGCAATTTGCCATGGAGAACTGGTGGATCTCTGATCTCTACAGTTTTTTCAGCGGCGAACCATCATCCTATATGATAGATGCGCTGGAAGATTCAGAACTATTGCTTATCAAAAGAGACCGTTATGAAGAATTATTAAAGGCCATCCCATCCATGGAAAGATATTTCAGGTTATTGCTGCAAAACAACCTGATTGCCACACAACGCAGGCTGAATGATAAGCTGAGCCTGTCTGCTGAAGAACTTTACCGGACAATGATTGAAACCTGCGATAGCATTCCGCAACGCATCCCTCAACAACTGCTCGCGTCCTTTCTGGGTATTACAAGGGAAACATTGAGCCGTATCCGGAAGAAGATGGCTACAAAATAGAGTCCCGCAACAACTGTGACATTTGTCACACTTATTATTTACCATAGATCAATGGAGCCACTCCTGCTACCAGCCTAGCTTTGCATTATCAAAGAAAATGGCAACAAAGAAAACAA
>CBHEUU010000301.1:0-6208 GCA_965990355.1 uncultured Chitinophagaceae bacterium | reverse complement strand
CTTATAAATGCGATACATCGGAAACCATGGAAATCGAATATTGCATTCCTCTTTCCTTATTGGGTGATGCTGCAAGCCTTCACGAAAAACTGATCAGTATCGGTTGTAAGATTCATGCAATGCAAATGCCTGCGGGTGGTTTTAGTGACAGCGGTGGTGGAATGGGCAGCATGGGCAGCAGCGGAATGCGTGGCGGTGGCCGTATGGGTGGCGGGCGTGGTGGAATGGGTGGTATGGGCGGTATGGGCGGCGGAATGGACAGAGAGAGTATGATGAGAGAGCAGTCGTTTTGGGTGAAATACACATTGACCGGCAAGTGACAAATACTGCATACAAACATCATTGAAATGACTTTCTAACATTGAGCACCCCGGATATTGTATTCTATATCCTGCATCTGTCATCCATTTTCTGTCAGTTAGACAGCGAACTCTTTTGGTAAACGGTTTGATGCACTACTCCCATGATTCAGACCGTCTCTTTCCAGCCGGTTGATGACAACAACCTGCTCGATGCCTATAGCAATACCGTTAGTTCTGTAGCACAATCTGCCTCAGATTCTGTAGTACATATTATCGTGCAAAAAGAAGTGCTTAACCGGCAAACCCGCCAAAAGCAGGTAATGCCTGGCAGCGGCACGGGTTTTATTATCAGCAGTGATGGATACATCGTTACCAATAATCATGTAGTGGAAGACGCAAAATCCATCAAAGTCATTTTAACCAATGGTAATGAAGTGAATGCCCAGTTGCGTGGCACAGATCCCAGCACCGATATAGCCGTTCTTAAAATACATGAATACGGCTTGAAAAGCCTTCAGTTTGCCAACAGTAAACAATTACAACCGGGACAGATCGCGATTGCGATCGGCAATCCAATGGGATTGCAGTTTACCGTTACGGCTGGCGTGGTCAGCGCATTAGGCCGCAGCCTGCGGGCTTCCAACGGCCGGTTGATCGATGATGTAATACAAACTGATGCAGCACTTAACCCGGGCAACAGCGGAGGTCCTTTGCTAAACAGCTCAGGCCAGGTAATTGGTGTTAACACTGCCATCATCAATGGCGGCCAGGGACTTTGCTTTGCCGTAAGCAGCAACCTCGCCGCTTATGTAGCAGGTAAACTGATTATGGAAGGCCGGGTGCGCAGAGCTTATCTTGGGATTGCCGGCAACAATGTGGTACTAACAGAAAGAATGATCGCTTCCAACCGGCTTCATCATAAAACAGGCGTATATGTAAGCGAAGTAGTAGCAGATGCACCAGCACTAAACAGCGCTATTCATACCGGCGATATCATTATTTCTTTTAACAGCGAACCAATAGGAGGTATTGATGATTTGCATAGTAAACTTTCCGGGGAAATGATCGGCGAGTATGCAATATTAGGTGTGTTGAGAAGTGGGTATAAGAAGGAATTACAGGTGATGCCGGGAGAAACAGCATGATTACCGAAATATATCAGCCATCAGTACGTTCTACTCCCCAGAAATAGTTCCAAAAACTAAAAGATCACTAATGCCGCTAAGATTTGTTCTTCTTTTAGCTATTTTTTTCTATCCGCCGATTAAAGGTCTTACTCAAAAAGCTGCTTATAATCCGGATAAATTATTTTCCGAAGATTCACTAAAGGCTGACCTTCTATTCCTGAAACAAAAATTGGAAACCATTCATCCGGCCCTATATCGTTATACGCCTCAAACCTCTTTTACTAAGGCATTTGATAGCTTAATCAACGCTATCCAGCACCCCATGAAAGAACAGGAGTTTCTTGGAATGATAACAACTCTGAACGCAAAGATCAGGGATGGGCACACCATGATTTTACCCAGTGACAAAGCAAGCAGCTATAATAATATTGATGGAAAATTTTTGCCTTTCTCCATTATGTTGGTAGATGATACTCTGGTTATTGCTGAAAATTGCTCCGGCAATGGCAGAATTGGCCAGTTTGAACAAGTTCTTAGTATAAACAGCGTACCGGCTTCCGTTATCCTGAAGCAATTGAAGGTCCGGCAAATCAGAGATGGCAATAACGAAACATACCCTCAGTGGATACTTAGCCATTATTTCTCCGCTTATTACAGTTTTTGTTTTGGGCAACCAGATTCCTTTTATCTGGAGCTGAAAAACAGTAGAGGTCTACAGCATAAAGAGAACGCTCAGGCACAAACCAGGAAAACCATTCAACAGTTCAGGCAAATAAAATATGGCAACTCTTCAACAAACGGAAAGGATATAGAGTTGGAAATAAAAGAAACCGGCGAAAAGAGGTATGCGTTATTAACGGTTAAAACCTTTGACGCGGACCGACTTACCTCAGTGTACAAAAAACCCTTCCAGCAAACCATTGACAGCCTGTTCAGGCTGATAAAACAAAAGAATGTCAACTATCTTGTTCTTGATCTGCGGGATAACCAAGGTGGTGATTTTGAGCCAGGGCGACATCTTCTTTCCTGTTTGCTGTTAAAGCCTTTCCAATATTTATATAATAGCGATGAAGCAAAATTGTTACAGCCAGCCGTTAATCGTTTTGGTGGCCATTTATATGTACTGATCAATGGCGGAAGTTTTTCCAATACGGCTATCGTAAGTGCCGCGTTGGAAAAAGAGCAAAGAGCTGTTTTTATTGGCGAAGAGACGGGTGGCAACAAATATGTGATTAGTGGCGAAGCAGAGGAAGAAGTACTGCCGCATACTGGCATTCGTTGCTATATTTCCACAACATCTTTTATGATCAATAAAGCTCCAAATAATGGTCATGGTGTGTTTCCGGTATATCCGGCGCCTCTGACCTTTGAAGACCTGAAAAGTCAAAAAGATACTGCAAAGGAGTTGGTATTGAAATTGATTGGAGTTATCCCGTAAAAACCTTTACCTCCGTTTACGCAAGCGCTCAATCACAATCACCAGCGCAGCTCCCGCCGTATACGCAATCATATCTATCCACTCAAACGAATTACCAATAACCACATTTGCAAGCCGTGAATGCTGAAGACCCAGATGCTTTACAATATTTAAATACTGTAATATTTCTATCAGATAAGCAAATAATAATACCGCCATTGCTGTTTTAACCGGGCTGGTATTTACGAACGCTTTTACAAAGCAATACAACAAAATCACTACCAATAAGTCGCCGATATATGGCCGAACGATCGCGTCATGCACATAAAGCGCTATCAACACTTCAATAATAAATAAAACAACTGCAAGAAAGAAATAGGTTTTATTAAACCGGAAGACAGAGCGGCTCATTAATCTTTTTATTTTAATCCAAAATTGCCAACACTTCCAACTCCTTATTCATCACTGTCATCTTTGCTTCATATCCTTTCCGGATCCTTCCTAATTGATTCTCCATCTTCATTACCCGGGCCGGATAAAGCGAACACATCCGTAATGCTTCTCCCAGCTCCACATCAGCAAAGGACGTTAGCCGTTGTATGGCCTTATTCATCGTGAGCGCAGAGCCACTTAATATACCACTCGCGTCATATTTATCTCCGGCAAATTGATGGGGATAGGGACCGCTATCCGTTTCCGTTACTGCATCAGTAATTACAAATAAACGGTCTTTCATTATTTGCTTGGCTATCCGCACTGCTGCATAATCCACATGATGACCATCGGGAATAATACTTGCCATAACCGTATCGTCATCCATCGTGGCACCAACCAATCCTGGCGCCCGATGCTGCAGAGGGCTCATGGCATTATATAAGTGTGTAACAGTAGTAGCGCCATTGGAGAATCCCTGTTTTGCTTCAGTGTATGAAGCATTACTATGTCCCGCCGAAATAACAATTCCCTGGCTGGCAATATACCCCATCAGTGAAGGGCCACATATTTCCGGAGCAAGGGTAATGATCTTAATTACACCCTTTCCATATTCCAGTAAAGCTTTCACTTCTTCTGCTGATGGCGAATGGATCAGCGATTCTATATGTGCCCCTCTTCTTGCAGGATTGATCCAGGGTCCTTCAAGATGAAGTCCCAATACACCCTGGCCGCCCATTTTCCAGTATTCCCTGACTGCATCTATGCACTGATGAAATACTTCGTATGTATTGGTAGCCACTGTTGGCATACACCAGGCAGCGCCTCCACTCCGGCAATATTCATTCAATTTATATAATGAATCCGCTTCTGGAAAAACAGACAACAGCTTTCCATAAGCTCCATAAATCTGCAGGTCAATAAATGCGGGCACCAGCATTGCATTTCCAAACCGCTCGGCTGGTAATGAATCAGGGATCTCGTCTGCTTTAATTAGTTCAATGATCTTTCTATCTGCAGTTATCACGCCATATCCTTTCAACCATTCTTCACCTGTAAAAATTTCGTCAGCGATATATACTTTCTGTTGGGACATTTTTATACTATAGATTGAATAAACGGCACGTTACAGTTTCCAGAACTTTCCAAACAGTCCCAGGTATTTTTCTTTTACAACCGGCACAGCCACTTCTTTATTGCCGGTTGTAGTCGTTGTTGCAAACGATCTGACTGAAAAAATGGAATAGGCAATACCATTGGTATACTCTATCACCGGAGGTGTTTGAAGACTACGTTGTTGCTCTATATAATACTCTTTAAAATCATCAACACCAGGCTTGGTAAATACACCAATAAGTATGATAGCAATAATAAAGAGAAAGACAATTGTGCGGAATTTCATACAATTTTTTGAATTAAAGATACATTATTGTTATAGCCGGTTACGAGAGAGGGTCAATAGTCATTCACTATTACTTCCCCGCTTGTTATCCCGTCACAAACCGGTATCCAATCCCTTTAATCGTAAGTATCTCCAGCGAAGAATCTTCTCTCAAATATCCGCGGAGTTTTGTGATATAAACATCCAGGTTGCGGCTGTTGAAGAAAGAATCATTTCCCCAAAGCAGGTTCAGTATCTCCCGCCGGTCGATGATCTTGTCGCGGTTCTGGTAGAGCAGTTTTAATAATTCCGCTTCGCGGTAAGAAAGCTTTTTTTCTTCACTGCCATTTTGGAGCAATTGACGGTTCAGCTGGAAACTGTATTTACCCAATGTAATAGTATCCCCGCTGATTTTTTCCGGCTCGGAATTTTTATTACGCAGCACATTTTGTATCCGCACTATCAACTCTTCCATACTGAATGGCTTACGGATATAATCATTGCCGCCCAGGGAAAACCCTTTAACCACATCTTCGGTTTGGGTTTTGGCGGTCAAAAAGATAATGGGCACATCTTCATTGATCTCCCTTATTTCATCGGCGATGGTGAAGCCGTCTTTGTTGGGAAGCATTACGTCAAGCACGCAGATATCAGGGTTGGCTTTCTGAAAAGCGGCGGTGGCCTTCCCCCCATCGCTTTCCATGATCACTTCAAACCCGCGGCTTTCAAGGCTTTCTTTTACTATTTTTCCAAGGAATACTTCGTCTTCTACGTAAAAAACTTTTGTTGCACTCATGTACTTTGTTTTGGCAGTATAATGGTAAAGGTACTGCCCAAACCTTCACGACTATCTACTTTAATCGTGCCATTATGCCGGCGTATTACCTGGGCTACATAACTCAGTCCCAGGCCATGGCCTTTTGCATTGTGGGTGTCGCCTGCCGGCACCCGGAAGAATTTCTCAAATACCTTATCCTTATACTGCGAGGGTATGCCGATACCATTGTCGGCCACCTGCAGTTCCACCTGGTCGCCCACTTGTTTCAGACTGACCTGGATGACAGGGTTTTCTTTACTGTATTTCAATGCATTATCTAATAAATTGAACACCACGCTCAGCAGGTGCAGGCGGTCACCCTTAATGTTGGTATCGCCCTGGATGCTGAAAGAGATCTGTGCATGATACTTTTCCAGTTGCAGGCGCAGCGAAGCCACCACTTCATCCACCACATCTTTCAAATTGAAAAATTCATATTTGATCTCGATTTCCTTTTTTTCAAACATTGAAAGTTTCAGCACTTTGTCAACCAGCAAACCCAACCGCTGCAATTCATTCTGGGAAATATCGAGGTATTCACGCGTGCGCTCCGGATTTTGAATGGCATTGAAATTCTTCAACGCTTCGATAGCCACTCCAACCGTAGCAATTGGCGTTTTCAATTCGTGAGTGATATTACTGATCAGGTCATTTTTCATTTGTGCCAACCGGTGCTGCTTCAGCAGGCTACGGTAAAGCGCTACAAAAGATGCAATGGTGATGCCTACCAGC
>CBHEUU010000300.1:0-6227 GCA_965990355.1 uncultured Chitinophagaceae bacterium | reverse complement strand
TAGCGCTGTGAAAGAAAGCCTGCAAAGAATGGAAAGTGCATTCAAGACTAATGGCTATACAGTTCCGCGTACCAAAGTGGTGATCAATATGGCCCCTGCAGATATTCGAAAAAGCGGAACTGCTTTTGACCTGCCGATAGCATTGGGCATATTAAGTGCTTCAGAGCAAATGCAAAACGCTGAAGCATTAGCTTCTTACCTGATCATGGGAGAATTGAGTCTCGATGGACAGGTGAGATCAATTAAAGGTGCTTTGCCTATTGCCATACAGGCGCGTAAAGAAGGATTCAAAGGATTGATCGTACCGAAAGTCAATGCACGTGAAGCTGGTATGGTAAACAATCTTCCAGTTTATGGCGTAAGCCATATCAATGAAGTGATCCGCTTCTTTGAAAATGGTGAAAAGGGGCTGGAGCCTGTTTTCGTAAACACCCGTGATGAGTTTTTTCACTCGCAATATGATTTTGAAATTGATTTTGCAGATGTAAAAGGCCAGGAAAATATCAAGCGTGCATTGGAAATTGCTGCAGCCGGAGGGCATAATGCGATATTGATTGGTCCGCCCGGAGCTGGCAAAACCATGCTGGCAAAAAGATTGCCTACGATATTGCCGCCTTTATCATTGCAGGAGGCGTTGGAAACAACCAAGATCCATTCGGTGGCAGGCAGGCTGCCGGAAAATTCCACGCTGATCGCGAGGCGTCCTTTCCGCTCACCACATCATACCATCAGTGATGTGGCGCTGGTAGGTGGAGGTGGGAATCCACAACCAGGAGAAATTTCTCTCGCGCATAATGGGGTGTTATTCCTGGATGAGCTACCTGAATTTAAACGCACGGTATTAGAAGTGATGCGGCAGCCGATGGAGGAAAGAAAAGTGAGTATTTCCCGTGCTAAAATAGCATTGGACTTTCCAGCGTCTTTTATGTTGATCGCTTCGATGAATCCCTGCCCTTGCGGTTTTTATAATCATCCGGATCGCGAATGTACCTGCCCTCCCGGCACCGTTCAGAAATACTTGAATAAAGTCTCAGGACCTTTGCTTGACAGAATAGACCTTCATGTAGAAGTCACACCAGTTGCTTTCACTGAATTGTCATCTGCACGGCCGCAGCAAAACTCTTCACAGATCCGCGAACGTGTGATGCTTGCAAGGGAAAAACAGACTGAGCGATATAAAGATCATCCCGGTATTTATTGCAATGCGCAAATGAGCAGCAAGATGTTGAAAGAAATTTGCGAAATAAGTCAGATAGGGCAAAATCTATTGAAAGCAGCAATAACTAAATTGAATTTATCAGCCCGTGCTTATGATCGGATATTAAAAGTGTCAAGAACGATTGCGGATTTATCAGGAAGTGAAGAAATAAAACCGGAATATTTAGCAGAGGCGATACAATATAGAAGTTTGGACAGAGAAGGATGGGCTGGATAACTTCTATTGACCGTTTACCACTACCCCATAATCCTTAACAACCATTCTAACACCCCATTCAGTCCCCCATCCCGTGTTTCAACGGTAAACTCTCGATATTAATACGGTATTTTTTCAGTAGAAAGACGTAAGAAGACAAACCCAATATTCTCTATCTTGATACTGTTGCCAGCCTCCAGCACTGCAACATCAACACAAGAATTCACCCCCGAAAACCGGCCATCCTGATTATTAGCCCGCCTGTTTATTCCGCCATTAAATCTTCCTATATATGCGAACAAAAGTTATCTCCAATTCCACTTTAAAAGGCCGCGCCATTGCCGGCACTTATGTTGTTTTACTCGCCTGGGATTTTGTATCATCCAATGTATCACAAAGAAAAAAATTATTAGGGTTTGCCATCGAACGCACCGAAATCGAAAATGGCTCACCAACAGAAAAGTACTGGATGAAAGGGATCAAACGATTTAAAGAAAAAGATATCGGCCTCTCTGCAGGCACTCCCGTTCCTACCTCTGAACACCCGGTGCAAAGTTTTCAATGGTGCGATTACACGGTGAAAGAAAACCGCCAGTATGAATACAGGATCGTGCCGGTGTATGGTGTACCGAAATTTATTGAGCTGCGGAATCAGTCCGCCTTAAAAATCAGGATAAGCACGGAAGCTGTTATGGGAAATCCCACGCAGGCTTCTTCCAAAAAAGTGAGCCACGATCTCTTCTTCAACCGCGGCGTGATCGGTTCGCAGGCTTATGCCCGGGAATTTAAAAATGCAGCACCTGATCCTAACGAGCCTTATTCAAAAGAAATGACCTGGCTCTCGCGCGGATTGTTTGAAGCATTGCTGAAATTTATTGGCCTTGCTACCAATGAGCAATATGGTCTGCGTGCAGCACTCTACGAATTCCATTACCTGCCTGTTGCCAATGCTTTCGCCAAAGCAGCCGAGGCCGGTGCTGATGTAAAGATTGTATACGATGCTGAAAGTTCTTATAAAGAAGATAATGAACATACCATTCAGGCTGCCGGCCTGGATATGATCGATGCAGTGGTTCCAAGAACTGTTACCGAAGGTATCCGTCATAACAAGTTCATTATACTGCTTTATAAAAACAAACCGGTTGCCGTGCTCACCGGTTCAACCAATATTTCTGCAGGAGGCATATTCGGCCATTCAAATGTGGCGCATATTGTTTGGGATGAAAAAATAGCGAAGGCGTACATGGAATACTGGGAAAGGCTTAGTCAAAACCTCACACCAACCAAGATCCGTCCATTAAATAAAACATCCACACCTGTTCCTGCTGGCAAACCTCCTAAAAACAGCATCCTTCCTGTTTTCAGTCCCAGAGATGGGAAAGAAGAAAACCAAACCATGGAGTGGTATGCGAAGCTGATGGACAGTGCAAAGAAAATGATGTGTATTACTGTTGCTTTCAACCTGGATGAAGTATTCCAGAAAGTGATTCAACAGGAAAATGACGTGCTCCGCTATATTGTAAAAGATGATAACCTTGGCGATAATGAAATAATCGGGCAGGACAAGGATGTTATCTTCGCTGCAGGCGGTTTTTTTGGCCAGGATTCTTTGTTTAATTTCTTAAGAGAAAGGGGCAATCCGCTTAACTCCAATGATTATATCCACAATAAATTCATGTTGATTGATCCGCTGAGTGACGATCCTATTGTAGTAACAGGTTCGGCCAATTTCAGCCGTCCCTCACAACGGATCAATGATGAAAATATGCTGGTGATACGTGGAGATACTCGCGTTTCGGACATTTATTTTGGAGAATTCATGAGAATATTTGATCACCATTATGCCCGCTATATCTCGAGAATACTTAGTCAGCAAAACACTAATGACCCTAATGCCGGCTATTTAAAAAGCACGGATGAATGGTGCAAATCGCATTTTTCGCCCAGCAGCTATAAATCAAAACGAAGAAAGTATTTCGTGGGTTAAAAAATAAAGTGTGCGAGCCTTGCTCTCCCCGCAAAAATCCACAACCTATAAAACGATAATTATCAAATTATTAAGCTCCTGGTTCCGGTCTGCCTGTCAGTAACAGGCGGGCCGGATTTTTTTTGCCCTCCCTTTCTGCCACCGCCTGACCAGGTAAAACCCCGGAAACATGATAAGTTGTCATTTTTTCCGAACTTGTACAGTGTTTGCTTGTTCTTATTCTTTTTACTGATTCCCCCACATTTATGAAGATACTTTTCCATTATCTGAAACCATATAGATGGCTGGCTATTCTTACGTTAGTATTGGCCGGCATTAACATAGGCTTTTCTCTGATCGACCCGATCATCTTCGGCCGCCTGATCAACCTCGCTGCCGATTACTGGAAAAATCCAGCTCCTTATGAGCCATTCTGGTGGAACTTTGCCAATCCGGTATTCGCCCTTCTTGGTCTTTCCATGGGCGTGGCAATGGTAAGCCGGATTGCCAAAGCATTCCAGGACTATTTTCTCAATCTCATCACCCAGAAATTTGGTGCCAGTGTATTCACTGATGGTTTGCGTCATGCCATGCGCCTGCCTTATCATGAATTTGAAGACCAGCGCAGCGGTGAAACCCTCGGCATTTTGCAAAAAGTGAGAACAGATACGGAAAAATTTATCACTGCTTTTATCAATATACTTTTCCCTGTGATCGTCGGTATCATCTTCGTGGCTGTTTATGCCGTCACCATTCATTGGAGCTTACCGATCATTTATTTTGGCGGCATTATTTTGCTGATCCTGATCTCCAATCTGCTGAGCAAAAAAATTAAATCCGTTCAGAAAACCATTGTTGCACAAACCACTTCATTGGCGGGAGCTACTACGGAATCGCTTCGGAATATCGAACTGGTAAAAAGTCTGGGCCTTACTCACCAGGAAATCGAAAGACTGAATAAAAACACATTCAAAATATTAGGTCTTGAACTGACAAAAGTAAAACGCATCCGCAGCATCAGCTTTATTCAGGGCACTTTCGTGAATACGCTGCGCCAGGTCATCCTATTCATGTTGTTGTGGGTAGTATATCATGGACAACTGGATGCAGGACAACTGGCCACTATGCAGATATTCTCGTTCTTCGTTTTCGGACCATTGCAGGAAATCGGTAATATCATTATGTCTTACCGCGAAGCAGAAGCTTCTCTGAATAATTTTGAAAACCTGATGCAGAAAAAACCTGAACCGCAGGCTTTACATCCCAAACATCTTGGTGATATCGAAACGCTCGAATTCCGCAATGCAGGTTTCAAACACCAGTCGGCTCAGCAAAGCGCTATCAATAATATCAGCTTTAAAGTTAACCAGGGTGAAACCATCGCTTTTGTCGGTCCTTCCGGCGCAGGCAAGTCTACCCTGATGAAATTGCTTGTTGGTCTCTATCGCCCGCAGCAGGGAAAGATACTGTATAACAATCTGAATGAAGAAGAGATCAATTTTGAAGACCTCCGTCGCCAGATCGGTTTTGTAACACAAGACACACAATTATTCTCCGGCACCATCCGCGAGAACCTTTTATTCGTAAACCCTGAAGCCACAGAAGAAGATGTTCAGGACGTGCTGCAAAAAGCATCCTGCCAAAATCTTCTTGCACGCGCAGAAAAAGGATTGGACACCACGATTGGCGAAGGAGGATTGAAATTATCCGGGGGTGAAAAACAACGGATCTCCATTGCAAGGGCCTTGCTTCGCAAGCCTAAATTATTATTGTTTGATGAAGCTACTTCTGCATTGGATTCTTTAACTGAAGAAGAGATCACAGACACCATCCGTTATATTTCTGCCGAAGGCAACCAGATCACGATCCTGATCGCCCACCGCTTGTCTACCATCATGCATGCCGATCGGATTTATGTGTTGGAAAAAGGAGATGTGGTGGAAACGGGGAGTCATGAAAGCTTGCTTGAAGAGAAGGGATTGTATTATGCGATGTGGAGGCAGCAGATCGGGGAGAGAAAGGGGAAACTACAATTGGGTTAAACAGGTAGCTGGAAGGATAAAAAAACCTTTGTAGATTTGACTCTTCCAGAAAAAGCCACCCATGCTCAACCTTCTTTTTGGTAACAGTAAAATAAAGAACGCCCTGCGAAATGGTGCTGTCATCATTGATCTCCGCTCACCCCGCGAATTTGATGAAGGACATATACCCGAAGCCATCAATATTCCCGCCGACAGAATCCCGATCAACGCAGCAAGGATCAAAGCGATGAAACGACCCGTTATTCTCTGCGGCCATTCCGGCTCTATGGGCAATGCCCGTGATTACCTGCTCAATTACGGTGTAAAAGAAGTACACAATGGCGGCAGCTGGGTAAAAGTGCTGAACCTTATCCGCTCCATTTAAGTCTTATTCGCATCACCTTTATTCTGCCACCAATCCTTAAAAAAATTCGACCCCTCCAACTCTTCCATATCACTCAACTCCCATTCCAGCGCCTTTGTGCTTTGTGAAATTTCAACGAGAGATATCACCAGTGAAGCCAATAAACTTATCAGGCTAATGGCAAATGTCAGCTCCGTTACAACCACCCACTGCTGGTAAACTCCATACATCGTCATCACACAACAAACAAAACTGAACACCCCAAATGCCTGCATCAATCTTATCAGGTTGATCCGCAAACGAAGGATCTTGATCTGCTTCACCAGCAAATGATTCTTTTCGCCCCGCATGTATTCATCATGCAATTTGCGGATCAGGTTGGCCAGCGCGAGGTAACGGTTCGTATAAGCCAACAAGAGAAGACTGATGGCGGGAAATAAGAGAGCTGGCGTATTGAATGTT
>CBHEUU010000299.1:0-6230 GCA_965990355.1 uncultured Chitinophagaceae bacterium | reverse complement strand
CCGCTCTATAGAAACGGTTAAATAATTTGCTTTTTTGCTCAGGTGTCATGCCTATGCCTTCATCTTTGATCCTTATTGTCAACGATGAACTGTTTCTTTCAAGCCCCACTTGTATTTTATCAGCACCTGGGGAATATTTTATTGCATTAGACAGTAAATTGATCAGCACCTGTTCAATTCTATATTTATCGGCCAGTATGGTATGGGAGCCACCGGGGTCACTGAGAATAATGCGGTGGGTTTTGTTTGTATAATGGAAATTGTCCACGACATCCAGGAGAAGTTGCCGCAGGTCAAAATGTTCCAGGCGTAGTCGCAGTTTTCCTGCTTCTACTTTGGATACATCCAACATTTCTTCCACAAGCGAATAAAGGCGTTCTACCTGTTTCAGACATTTGCTGACAAAATAAGCCGGATTGGTAATTTCGCCCTGATTCAGCAGTTGCAGATAACCTTTGACTGTTGTCAGAGGGGTTTTCAATTCGTGACTTGCCAGTGCGATAAATTCATCTTTTTTGGCACTCAGGGTTTTTACTTCTTCAAAAAGCCTGGAATTATCAAGGGCTATAGCTGCCTGCGAGGCGATACTGGTTACAATGCCTTCATGTGAAGATATAAATACACCGGCTTCGGGATGCCAAAAAAACAAACCTCCGATAACATATCCGGCATTGGAAATAACCGGAACGGCGAGATAGCTTCTTACCGGTAGTTGGCCTTCGGGCATACCGAAATGGGGAGAATTTTTCCCATATCGCGCATCCTTCGTGATATCATCTGAGCGGACGATGCCCTTGCCTGAAAAGGTAGGGCGAAATACTTCGGTATTGCGGGGCATACCGAATTTCTCAAATGCTTCCCGTGGTGCGCCCCAGAAGGCGGACAGGTTGTAGGATTCACCACTTTTATCAACAGTATTATAAAAGAAGGCGCCGAACCTGGCCCCTATGATTTTGGTAGTGGCTTCAATTACCCTTTGCAGAATTACTTCCGTATCTAAAGATTCTGAGATTGCTTTGCCCAATTCATTAAGCGTTTCCTGCCTTTCGGCATTTTCTTTCAGCATTTGCTGTGCTTTCAGGCGCTCAGAAATATCCCGGGCTATTTTTGAAGCGCCGATAATGTTACCCACACTGTCTTTTATCGGAGATACGGTTAACGATACAGGGATTTCCCTCCCTGATTTATGTACACGGACCGTTTCAAAATGGTCTAGTTTTTTGCCTTTTCTGATATTCGAAAGAATAACGTCTTCTTCGTACAATCTCGATGGAGGAATGATCATTGTAATTGGACGGCCGATCGCTTCAGCTTCTGTATATCCGAATATCCGTTCGGCGCCTTCGTTCCAGCTTGTAATGATGCTATTGAGGTTTTTACTCACTATGGCATCATCTGAGGATTCAACGATTGCAGAAAGAAAAGCTTGTCTTGCTTCTATGTTTTGTTTGTCGGTAATATCCACGAGCGTATTATGTGCTCCAATCAGTTTATTCTCCTGGTCAAAAACAAGGCGGGGAAATACAAGCAATGTTTTGAAAGAACGATCTGGTCTTTCAATAATGATCGTACTGCCTTCAAATGATTTTCCTTCTTTTAAGGTTTTTGCCATCGGGCATTTTTCCAATGGCATGAGGTGACCCTCGGGAGAATAAATCTTCCAGGAGCCGCACCAGAGGTCTTCTCCAATTTGTGGTGTTCTACCCCATAGATCAACAGCTGCCTGGTTGAAAAAAGTCAGACGGCCATCTTTATCGCAAGTATACATCGCAATGGGAGCATTCTTTACCAGGAATTCATAAAACTGTGCTTCAGACGCATGGGTCATAAACTGTCTTTTTGTTTTTTCTGTTGGAGTATCCATTTTCAAATTGTTTAAGGCAATGTCTGCGCGTAAATATGCCCGGGCTTTAGTATATTTTTACTCAATATGGGTAGGATAATGTACCAGGTCAAATGCAGGACTAAAACAATCTGAAGAGGCAGATTATGAGGGTCAAACAGATCCTTCGCTTAAATTCCCGTATGAATAATTTGGTAACATGATAACTCTTATATCCAAAAACAAGACCAACTTATGTTTAAGCGTTGGCTGAGGTAAATATTATTATCTTTCAGTAGGCCTAAATCAATAAATAAAATGAGAAAAGTAATCTTAAATCTGGCGATGACCCTGGACGGTTTCGTTGAAGGGCCAAATGGGGAACTTGACTGGCTGGTCAGAGACAAAGAAATTGATTTCGGGGATATATTAAATGATATTCTTAGCGACAGGGACATTATTTTTTATGGCCGCGTCAGCTACGAGAAATGGGGGAATTTTCAGCCCGATGAAAGTGCAAGTCAGAAACTGAAGGATGCATACAAACTACTGCACAGCAAACAGAAATATGTTTTTTCAAGAACAAAGACAGGTGACAATAGTAACGCCAGTTTTATCAGCTCCAATATTAAAGAACGGGTATTGGAGATCAAACAGCAACCGGGGAAAAACATTTGGCTTTATGGAGGTCCCGGTATTATTACAACATTTTTCAACCTGGATTTAATAGATGAATTGCGGCTTGCTGTCCATCCAGTTATAATCGGCAAGGGAAAGCCTCTTTTCCAGGGCATACTCAACACTCATAAACTGGTATTGGGTTTTGTTCAGGGATATAAATCCGGCGTAACCTTGCTGACTTATAAGGTGGTGATTTCGTAAATCATTCCGCTTTCAGACTCTTCACCGGATTGGCTATCGCTGCTTTTATAGCCTGGAAACTTACTGTTATTAAAGCAATCAATAAAACTAATACCCCAGCTAAAGCAAATATCCACCACGATATTGTTGTTCTGTATGCATAACCATTCAACCAATCATGCATATACCACCAGGCCACAGGGGAAGCGATGAGGAAAGATAGAGTAACTAACTGTAAAAATTCTTTTGCCAGCATTCCTGCCAATCCTGCAACAGAAGCTCCGAGTGTTTTGCGTATGCCGATTTCTTTTGTGCGGCGTTCGGCAGTATAAGCTGCCAGGCCGAATAATCCAAGGCATGAAATTAAAATGGCCAGTATCGCAAACAGCCCGGCCAGCTTGCCGACCATCGTTTCAGAAGCAAACATTTTATCAAACTCTTTATCGGCAAATCTGTATTCAAAAGGAAAGCCAGGGTTTTCCGATTTCATTACTGCTTCTGTTTTTTCCAAAGCTTGTGAAAGATTTACGTTAGGCTTGAATCGTATGGCCATTGTTGTTTGTGCATATGTACCATTGAAAAACATAAGTGGCGTTCCTGCACCATACACGTCATTGTACACAAAATCTTTAATAATGCCGATCACGGTCCGGCTAAAATCCGTGCCACCAATATGGCTGCCGATTTTTCCTTCCTTGCCCATGAGCCTGGCCAGGCTTTCATTAATAATAACATTTGCACTATCTACGTTGCCGGGATAAAAATCCCTGCCGTCGATCACTTTCAAGTGCATTGTTGAAATATATTCAGAGCTTACTACATTTGAATGAATAGTTACTTTACTGTTCGGATCCTTACCTTCCCAGTTTAAATCGCCGAGAGAGCTGTGTACATGCAAAGCATCATGAAGGCTTGTTGCTGCATTTTCTATATAACCGGTAGCCACAAGCTTATTTTTGATCACACTAAAATGATCTTTCATGGTCCCTTGCATATTCATATACACCAAATTGTTTTTGCTATAACCGAGATCACGGCTTTTGATGTACTGTACCTGGTTGTAGATTATTATTGTTGAAATAATAAGTATGACGGAGGCGCTGAATTGACTTATCACTAATCCTTTCCGGATAAAAATAACACTTGCTGAATTTTTCATCTTTATGCCCTTTAATACTTTTACAGGGTTAAAAGATGATAAATAAAAGGCGGGATAACTGCCGGCAACCAGTCCTGTAATGCCTCCAATAGCCAACAGAAAAATGAAATGAAGCGGAGTAAACAAATTAACCGATAATTGTTTTTCGACAAGAACACTGTAATACGGCAATAAAATATATAACAATACAACTGACAGGATCACTGCCAGGAATGCCATCACCAGCGATTCGCTGATAAATTTCCCTATCAATCCTTTTTTTCCTGCCCCCATTACTTTGAGTACACCTACCTCTTTCGCACGCTGTTCTGACCTGGCAGTGGAAAGGTTCATAAAGTTGATGCAGGCAATAATCAGTATAATGAATGCAATCATGGAGAACATCCTGACATATTTTATATTGCCACCGTCCTGTACACCATTCACAAAATTGTTTCGCAAATGCCAGTCGTTCATGTTAAACAGGAAGCATTGATTTGTTGAGCCCTCTACTTTAGTGCTTATATAGTTAACCAGTTTTTTATTGATCAATGCACGATCAGCATTGGGAGAAAGTTCAACCAGTGTTGTTGTAAGGTTATTGTTCCATGGCTTCAGCCAGGTATTGGCATTCTCCCAGGTTTCATATGGCGAAAGCCATTGAAACTTGTAACTGCAATTGGCGGGCAGGTCTTTGAAAACGCCTGTAACAGTGTAAGGCCCATCCACACTGTATGAAGCTTTGGCATTCATCGTTAGTATTTTGCCAACGGGGTTATCATCGTTGAAAAACTTTTTTGCCATCGTCTCACTGATCACTACCGATTGGGGTTCATTTAATGCTGTAGCAGGGTTGCCATAGATAAAGGGCAGGGAAAACATAGAAAGGATCGAAGGATCAGCATACATGCCGTTTTCTTTGATGGATTTATCACCCAGCGTTGCCAGTTCATCCATTGGCCAGCTCATGCGTCCGCTGTTGGCAACACCCGGCATATCGGTCTTTAGTGCCGCAGCCAGCGGACCGGGTGTGGAATAATTAGTGGATATACCTGCATCGTCTTTTTCGTTTTGCATTACCTGGTACAGGTAATCGCGTTTATCAAAATTATGATTGACGGTGAGTTCATCTTCCACCCAGAGAAATATCAATGCTGCGCAGGTAATCCCGATCGCCAGTCCGGTGATGTTTAGAAAGCTATAAACTTTATTTTTTCGCAGGTTGCGGATTATTGTTTTGAAATGATTTTTAAACATAAAAGCCGGTTAATGATGCATGATTTATGCAACGGGTATGCCGCTTTATAATTGGTTGATTATGAGTGGAAGAGTGGAGGTGATTTTCGGGAACTGTCCGATATCGAACAGTTGAGTGTTCGGTATCGTCAACGTTGCTTTGTTCGTTCTGAAAAGTGGAGTGTTTAATTACTGTTTATTTGGTGTTTCTAAAAATGGCCTGCCTGCTGCCAGGGACAGTTAAGATCAAAATAATTATGTACTTTGGCTTATTAAGCTTTTCGGGCTGGTAAATAGTAAATATCTGGCACTGGCAACAGTGAAAGTAACAAGCAAATTTTGATCATCATAATACAACCAACCTTTCCTTTGATTTACGTTTCAGATGATGGCGGGCTTGACCTGATTCATAATGAGAGTTCGTTTGCAAAGGTTTCAGCGCTTACATTAATAAATCAGACTTATCCAGATAAATCTGAAATGTTTGATTCTAATAACTTAAAATGGACTTATAGGCAAACAGTTGAATCCTTTAAGAGCAACTGGTTTACTAGAGCTCTGGCAAAAACATTTTATAACCCGACACTTGATGCTAAAGTAATTTGGACGTCAAAGGGGATTTATTCAATTGACGAATTGAAAGAAAAAATAAATGACTGTGTTGACAACGATGATGATATCATAACACAGTTTGAGGAAGGAGATGTAATAAAATCTGCTGTTGTCAGATCGTCCACTATAGATGAAATTATACAGGTATTGAATAAGTATGTTTTTGATGTTAATGAAGAAGAGCTGTGGAAGGAGCAGGAAGAACGACACAAATAACAAGTATGCTGGTTCAACACGAGGCTTTGCCATTCTACATCAATGTCGGCCTTCAGTGCTGCCCGCCCTTGAAACCCTTCTGGCAACTACGCTTTAAAGCACAAGAGTATTCCAGCCAACAAACCTAGTGAAACAATAATATTGAGTTGCTTTAATGATTGTGACATTATGGTAAGCGTGATTCTCAAAACACTACACTCTTAATATCGAAATGAAAAAAAAGAGCTAACATACAAGGGAGTAATTTTCTAAGCATACGGCAAAATTTATAGTTAAATGTAAGGAGATATCAGACAATATAAATCCGTGCTATTGGGTATTTCTACCAGTACTCTCCAATACTAA
>CBHEUU010000298.1:0-6242 GCA_965990355.1 uncultured Chitinophagaceae bacterium | reverse complement strand
AACACCCCCCCCCCCCCCCACATCACACATCACATATCTCGTCAGTTACACCAGCATCCTCAACGGCTCTTCCAGCAGGCTTTTCAGCGTTTGCAGGAAAGCTGCTCCTGTTGCTCCGTCCACTACACGGTGGTCGCAGCTAAGGGTTACTTTCATCACGTTGCCGGGAACAATAGCGCCATTTTTTACAACAGGCACCTGGCTGATACCGCCAATGGCAAGTATGCAGGAATCCGGAGGGTTGATGATGGCGGTGAATTCATCCACGCCAAACATGCCCAGGTTGGAAATGGTGAAAGTGTTGCCTTCCCAGTCGGCCGGCTGCAGTTTTTTATCTTTTGCTTTCTGGGCAGCTTCTTTTACTTCTGCTGCTATTTGCGACAGGGATTTTGTATCTGCAAAACGGACTACCGGCACCAGCAATCCGTCTTCCACAGCTACTGCCACACCGATGTTTACATGGTGGTTCACACGGATCTTATCCCCCAGCCAGCTGCTGTTTACTGCAGGGTGTTGCTTCAGGGCAACTGCGCAGGCTTTCAGCACCAGGTCGTTGAATGATATTTTTACTTTGCTTACTTCATTCAGCTTCGCACGGCTTGCAACCGCTGCATCCATATCAATTGCGATAGTGACATAGAAATGGGGTGCGGTGAATTTGCTTTCTGCCAGGCGTTTGGCTATCACTTTGCGCATTTGAGAAACCGGCACTTCATCAAAGCTTACCACGCCGGCAGGAACCTGGCTTGTGGCAGATGCCTTGGCCGCAGGCGCTTGCGCCGCAGCGGCTGCAGGTTTATAATTATCTACGTCTGATTTTACGATCCTTCCGCCATCACCGCTGCCATTCACTTTGTTAATATCAATACCTTTTTCGGCAGCCAGCTTTTTAGCAAGGGGAGATGCTTTTACGCGGCCATTGGCAGTAGATGCTTCGGGTTGAGCTGCAGTTTCAGCTGGCTGGGCAGCCGGTTGTGACTCGGCAGGTGTCTGTGAAGCAGCAGCAGGAGCTGCAGCCGCTCCGCCACCACCTTTGGCAGCAGCAACAACCGCATTCACATCCACTTTTCCTTCTTCGCCAATAATGCAAAGCAGGTCATTTACCGCGATCTTTTCACCTTTTTTAGCACCCTGGTACAGGAGCTTACCATTTTTGTAGCTCTCCAGTTCCATGGTAGCTTTATCGGTTTCGATCTCTGCCAGCACATCGCCTTTTTTCACGGTGTCGCCCACGTTTTTATTCCATCCGGCGATCACGCCTTCTGTCATGGTATCGCTGAGGCGGGGCATCAGCACCACTTCTTCCATTTTGGAAATATCTATTGCGCTGCCAGTTTGGCTTTTAGCTTCAGCAGGTGCAGGTTTAGCTTCTTCCTTGGCCGCAGGCGCTTGCGTGGCGGCTTCTTGCTTGGCTGCAGGCGCAGCCGCAGCCTGGCTGCCACCTTTGAGGAATCCGGAAATATCTTCACCGGGGTTGCCGATGATTGCCAGCAGGTCATTTACCTGCAGTTTGCCACCCTTGTCGGTGCCGATATGCAAAAGGGTGCCATCTTTATAGCTTTCAAGCTCCATCGTGGCCTTGTCAGTTTCCACTTCGGCCAGTAAGTCTCCTTTTTTTACAGTGTCGCCCACTTTTTTATGCCAGGCGGCAATCACACCTTCTGTCATCGTGTCGCTCAGGCGGGGCATCAATATCTCTTCAGCCATTGTAGGATTAAATTTTGGCCGAAATTAAGATAAAATGCTGAATAGAAACGAGCTTATCTCGATGGGCTTAACAGACAGGTTAGTAATCAAGGTCCAGCTTCAGCCGGTCTCTTAATTCTTTTACCAGCGGATATTGTTCCGCCATTTTCAGAAACTGGTCTTTTGATGAAAGAGGTGCATCTGTTACAGGTTTTTGCTCCATATTTTCTACTACTACTACATAAAACTGCAGCAGGCGGTTTTTCAACCGTTCCTGCAGGAATGCGAAGAGTTTGTTGCGTTCCTGTTCAATAAATTTTTGTTCGATATTATTGGCGGTTGCCACTTCAAACGTATTATCATCCTTGATCACCAGCCTGGCCAGCGTAAAGGGTTGTGCAGCGGGATTCTTTTCTTCTTTCAGCTTTTGGATATAAGCTTCCCAGGATTGTTTCAATGGTTCTTCTTTCAGCGGCTGGTTAGTAGCGCCCGAGGGAAGACTATTACCCTGGTATTGTTGCCTGATCTTATTAAGCGCAGAGATCTTGCCTGTACCTGTGCTGACAGTGGCAGCAACTGCTGGTTTCACTGGCGTGGCCGTTGCAGGTTGCTTATAAGGCTCCTCTTTTATTTTGCTTTTAACAGTGCTGTCAGTTGTCTGGATCAGCAGTTTGGCTGATTCAGCTGGTGCAGCATTGCTTTCACGCAACTGGAGCGGTGCTATCTGGCGAAACGCGACGGGTTTTGCAGAATCAATCAGTTTTTTTTTACTCAGGCCGTTTCCTTCGGCACTCAGGGTGATGGCTTGCTGCAGGTAGCATAGCTTTATGAGTACGAGTTCCAGGTGGAGACGTTTGTTCCGCGCTGATTTGTAATTGATCTCTGCTTCATTCAGAATATTGAGTGAACTGATCAATACAGCCGGAGATACTTTTTTAGCCGTTTCAATATATTTATCCTTGAAGCTTTCCACTACTTCGAGCAGAATGGCTGCTTTTTCATCTTTACAAACAAGCAGGTTGCGGATGAATTCTGCAAATCCATTCAGTACAAGATCGCCTTCAAACCCTTTCCGGTTGATGCCATCATATAATAAAAGCGCGCCGGCAAGGTCCTGCTGCAACATAGCGTCCAGCATTTTGAAATAATAATCGGCATCGAGTATGTTGAGGTGCTCAAGTGTATTGGCATAATTCAGTTCACCACCGGTAAAGCTTACGATCTTATCCATGATGCTGAGCGCATCGCGCATACATCCTTCGCTTTTTTGTGCAATTACCTGGAGAGCGGCTTTCTCTGCATTCACTTCTTCTTTTTCACAGATCTCCTGCAGGTGATCTACTGTATCATTGGTTGTGATGCGTTTGAAATCAAAGATCTGGCAGCGGCTTAATATCGTTGGTAAGATCTTATGCTTTTCCGTAGTAGCCAGGATAAAAATGGCATAGGGAGGCGGCTCTTCCAGCGTTTTCAGGAATGCGTTAAACGCTGATGAACTGAGCATGTGCACCTCATCAATAATATACACTTTGTATTTACCGGCCTGTGGTGCAAACCTTACCTGCTCCACCAGGGTACGGATATCATCCACGGAGTTGTTGCTCGCCGCATCCAGCTCATGTATGTTCAATGAAATGCCATCATTAAAAGAAATGCATGAATGGCAGGTATTGCAGGCTTCGCCTTCTTTGGTCTGGTTTTCACAATTGATTGTTTTGGCCAGGATCCTTGCACAGGTGGTTTTGCCCACACCGCGGGGACCGCAAAACAGGAAGGCATGGGCCAACTGGTTATGCCTGATCGCATTTTTAAGTGTAGTGGTTATATGCGACTGACCCACAACAGTATCAAACGTTTGTGGTCTGTATTTTCTGGCGGAAACAATGAATTTATCCATAATGCGAAGGGCTAAATTAGGGAAAATGATCGAGTTGACCGGTCACCGGCTATTATACCAGCGGATGTGGTTTAAACTCCTTCGTTCTGTCAAACTGGTAGCGGTAAGTGGTTAAAATACGGCTCCGGTAAGTTCCCAGTCCTTCGGCCACATTGATCATTTTAGGATTGAATTCACCAATCCATTGCATTTCATATTTTTTATAGAGAGGATCATCGCCAATAATATATTTACCTTTCTCAATACGTCCGCGTTGTATTACGCGCGCTCCCTCCACGATCATAAAACTATCCACGCCCTTGCCATGCCATTCGGGTACCACGCCAAAAATGATCCCGACAAACTTGTCAATCTTCATTGTTCTTTTCAACCATAAAAATTTCAGTTTATGGAACAGGCTGAATTTTCCATGCAAATGTTTGAACCATTGATTCAGGTCGGGCAGGTTGATCCATACAGCGATGGGATCTTCTTTATGATAAACAAACCAGCATAAGCGTTCATCCATCACGGGCTTCATGGAGCGGAACATGGCACGCACCACTTTTTCTTCCATCTGTTTCAAACCACCATGGCCTGCCCAGGCTTTATTATAAATAATGGTAAAGTCTTTGGCAAATTTGTCGAGCTCTGCTTTGAGGATATGCCTGGCTTGCAGATCGGGATTGGCAGCACATTCCGCATGACGCAGGTAAAATTTTTCCTGCAGGTAATTGCTTACGTCCAGTGCAAAGCATACCTGGTTGAAGAAATTTTTAAACCCGTAATGCTCAAATAAATCTTTATAGTAAGGCGGATTATAATTAAGGCAATATACCGGCGGATCAAATCCCTGCACCAGCAATCCCCACCAGCGGTCGCGTTCTCCGAAATTGATAGGCCCATCCATAGCTTGCATGCCGTGTTGCAGCAGCCAGTGCTTTGCTACATCAAACAGCATATCAGCAGCTGACTGATCATTGATGCAGTCAAAAAAACCCATGCCGCCTACAGGCCCATCATCTCCTTTATTCTTATATTTTTTATTGACAAATGCTGCAACGCGGCCAATAAGCTGCCCGCTTTTATCCTTCAAAATCCAACGGATCACTTCACCCTGCCGGAAAGCCTTGTTCTTTTTCTTATCAAACACTTCGTTAATGTCTTTATCCAATGGCTGGATATAATTTGGATTCCCTTTATTAATGATAATATTCACGTTCAGAAAATCCCGGGCTGTTGATTCATCAGTAACCTCTACCAGTTGCATAAGAAAAATTGAAAGGCAAATGTAGCTAATTCAGGCATCGGCCCATTTTCTCTTCCAGCAACCGCTTTTCAGGAAGGGAAGACGTAAGCGAGAGCGCTTTCCTGAAATTTTCTTTGGCTTTTGCAAGGTCTTTCATATCAAAGTATATTTCACCGAGGCTGGCAAAATACAGGTAATGATTTTCGAGGCCGGTTATCTTTTGCAGTTCCTGCAACGCATGCTGCCGGCTGATAGCATAAGCGGAAGCAATGGCTTTGTTCAGTGCAATGATGGGGTTGGGCTGCAACTGGTATAACATTTCATAAAGATGATGAATGGAACGCCAGTCTGTTTGTTCAAAAGACAGGGCCGCAGCATGTATGGAAGCAATGCCTGCTTCAAGATGATAGGTAGATATTTCAAACGGCTCGGCTGCCATTTCCAGTTGATCAAATCCCTCACGGATCAGGGAACGGTCCCATTTATCCCTGTCCTGGTATTTCAGGATGATAATATGGCCATTATCATCAAGCCTTGCTTTCAATCGTGACGACTGGAAACAAAAAAGCGAAAGCAGTGCATACGTGCGAGGCAGGCGGGTCAATGGATGCAGCGTAAGCAAATGACAAAGACGCATGGCTTCATCGCAAAGGTCTTCGCGGATAAGAAGATCAGGCTGCGAGGAATTATATCCTTCATTGAATAAAAGATAAAGCGATTTTAATACCACATCCAGTCTTGCTGCCAGTTCTTCTCCCTGCGGGGCCTGCAATTCTATTTTTTCGGTTCTGATTTTTTCTTTGGCCCTGTAAATGCGTTTGGCAATTGTTTCTTCAGGGCATAAAAAAGCCCTTGCTATTTCAGCAGCGCTTAATCCGCATAATGTTTTTAAAGTAAAAGCTATTTGAGATTCTTCAGGAATGGAAGGGTGACAGGCTGCAAAGATCATCCGGAGCTGGCTGTCGCGGATCTCTTCTTCCAGGAATAATTGATGAAGGGTCGGGGCCAGTGTCCATTCGGATTCTACCAATCGTGCATAGTCAGGACTTATTTCATGGAACTTTTTTTTGCGCCGGAGAAAATCAATTGCTTTGTTCCTTGCAACCCTGTGCAGCCAACCTTCAGGATTATCAGGAATCTGGCCAAAAGACCAACTGTTCATGGCTTGCAGCAATGTATCCTGTACGATATCTTCGGCTACATCAAGATTCTGCAAGCCGAGCAGCCTGGACAAAACGGAGATCATCTTTCCCGACTCATGCCGGAAAAGATGATCAACAAGTTGATTTAAATTCTCTTTTTCATTTTGAAGAGATTAAAGAGATTGAAGGGAATTGAAGAGAGAAGGAAGAGGCATCATCGTCATCATTGACATCATCATCATCGTCATCGACATCAGCGCCTTCGTCGATCCCAGCGAATGCCGTGCCG
>CBHEUU010000297.1:0-6367 GCA_965990355.1 uncultured Chitinophagaceae bacterium | reverse complement strand
AGGAATAAGTATGATAATGTACTGAGTTATTAATTATCTATCAATTCAATTTAAATAATGAAAAAGACCACATTCCTTTTAACGATGCTGGCGTTTGCCATAATGGGACAAGCGCAGAAGTATGATGATATTAAAAACAAACTTTTTGTAAACCAGTATGCGGATGCCAAGAAGGATATTGATAAGGGTATGGAGAACCCCAAATTCGCTTCCAAACCCGAAGCATTTATCCTGAAGGCAACAACCTATGCTGCTGTAGCAGATGATCCTGCCAATGCAGCACAGGCTGATCAGTTAAGAGAAGATGCGTATGCCGCATTTTTGAAATACAGGGAAATGCAACCTGATCTTGCACTGCTGGCTGATATCCCCTATAAAAATGCACCCTCTTATCTGCATACTACTTATTTCAATGCTGGTTACAAAGATTACCAGGAAAAGAAATGGGGAGCAGGCCTGCCAAAATTTGAAAAGGCAGTGGCTTTGTCTGATTTTATGATCGAGAAAAAACTGTTCACTGCACCAATGGATACCAACAGCCTGATCCTGGCAGGTATCATGGCAGAGAACGATAATAAAACAGATATCGCTGCCAAATATTATGGTCGCCTGGCAGACGCCAAGATCCAGGGACAGGGTTTTGAAGACATCTACAAGTTCCTGGTGCGCTACAATTTTGGTAAAAAAGATATGGCTGCATTTGAGAAATACAAAGCACTGGGTGGATCACTTTATCCGCAAAGTGAATTCTTTAAATACGACAAAACAGATTTTGCCGTAGGCCTGGAAGAAACATTTGATTCAAAAATAAAAGCACTGGAGCAGGTACTGGCAAACGATCCGGGTAATTACAAATCCAGTCTTTTGCTTGGCCAGCTTATTTATGATACGCTTTATTCCGATAAAGAAGGAGCAGTGAAACCAGCCAATGCAGCAGAACTGGAAACTAAAATGATCGCTACATTCAAGAAGTCGGCTGAAACAAATCCTAACGAGGTATTACCCAATCTTTACCTCGGTGAATATTATATAAACAAAGCTGCAGGCATCAATGAAAAGAAAGATGCACTGGCAGCTGAGATTAAAAAAACAGCCAAACCCGGTGCTCAGCCTTCCAAAGAGAACATAGCGAAAAGGGAAGCATTGGACAAAGAGTTTGATGAAAGCTATGAGTCTGCCAGGGTTGCTTATGAAAAAGCCGGTGAGTTGTTTGCCAAAAAAGGAACGCTTACTGGTCCTGAGAAGCAACAGTACAAAAATGTGGCTGGCTACCTGGGTGATATTTATACTTACAAAAAAGATAAGACCGGTACTGCAGATAGTATCAAGATCTGGAAAAAGAACAGGCAAAAGGCAAACCTGCTGAAATTGCGAAGTACACAGAGCAGGAGAAGAAGTGGAATGATCTGTATGGATCGATCCGTTAAGTTTTTGGTGTGATAGAATTTTGAAACGGCTTCCAATGGAGGCCGTTTTTGTTTAGTGGGAGGAGTTGATGGTAATTCAGGGAAGATATACTATTTAACATAATATAAATTATAAGAAAGAAATGCTAGTGAAAACAGGCTCACTAGAGTTCTCGCTTTAGCCAGTGTCCATTCGCATCATTTGCGTATCTCAATCTTCCATTCCGCTCCCGATCCAATTTTCTTTTCCTCCGCCAAACTCCCCATATTAATCGCCACTGAAAAATTCAGCAGGCTGTTCAGATAACCCAGCGATTTTCCTTCCGGCACATCGCCAAACGTATTTACATACGGAATGCGTTCCTGGTAAATCAACGAATCCAGGTGCAGTATCCGCACATCCAGGCTGTCCCCGACCCGAAAACCCGCTTTTTGAACCAGGCTGTCCGGAATATTGCTCCAGGCATTTCCATACTGGACATCCAGCACGGGAATATTTCCTTTTAAAACGCCGTCCTTTAGCTCAGCCCGCTGATACGGGATCTTTACCACCGGCCGGTTAAGTTCCGGTCCAACCTGCTCAAACCTGATCTTTCCTGCAGCCAGCCTGGCTGCTGTATATGCATACACATCCCGGCCATGGAATGTATAGGATGCTGAAGAACCTTGCCGGCGATTGATGGATTCATCGATCTGCCGCAGCGAAACAATCCCGATCTCATCTGCCAGCAAAGTCAGTGTGCCATTGTCCGGCGTTACGATATAATGCCCGTTTTTTGTTTCAGCTACTACTGATTGACGATCGGTACCTACGCCAGGATCAACCACAGACACGAATACCGTTTCTTCCGGCCAGTACGGTACGGTTTGACTGAGCCGGTAAGCCGCTTCCCAGATATTGTACGCAGGAATTTCATGTGTAAGATCAAACATCGGCAATCGCGGGTCCACTCCGTACGCCACGCCTTTCATGGCAGATACAGCGCCGTCTTTAAGTCCGAAATCTGTTTGCATTACGACCGGCTTTGGTGTTGGTTTGCCGGTGCAGGCTTGTAAAGCCGTGATGCAAATGGCGATGAGTAAAATCAGAAATCTGTACATTGCTAAAGGTTATCCGTAAAGTTATTCATCAATCACAGATACTCCATGAACCTCCGCGAACAACTTTTAAAAGAACATTCCAAAGCCAATTGCCTCAAAGTGGTTAAATGGGTCGGCGATTCTCCAGAGCGTTTTGCGGAACTCTTTAAATTATTCCTGAATGATGAATACCGCGTGGTGCAGCTTGCCGCCTGGCCTGTCAGTTATGTAGTTGAAGCGCATCCTGCCCTGATCCGTAAACATCTTCCTGCTTTGCTGAAATACCTGGAAAAGCCCGGTACGCATCCGGCTGTAAGAAGGAATTCAATCCGCCTCCTGCAGCATATTGATATCCCGGAGAAATATCATGGTGTAGTGATGAACCATTGTTTTGATTATATCAGTGATCCGAAAGAAAAAGCAGCGGTGAAGGCTTTTTCATTGACGGTATTGGAGAACCTTTCAAAGCAATACCCGGAGATCAAACCGGAATTAAAAGCGATTATTGAAGACAGATGGGATAATGAAACGGCGGCATTCCGGTCGAGGGCGAAGAAAATAATGAAGACTTTGTAATCGAATCAAAGAGTCGCAGAGTTCATTCTTTGCGGCTCTTTGATTTATTTTATTGATACGATCAATACAGCATTCTTACCTTAATCGTCTCCTTCACATCTTTCAACAATTGCAATGCTTTATTCGAAAGCTGCTTGTCCACGTCCAGCACTACATAACCAATATCTTCATTGGTCTTCAGGTATTGACCAACGATATTGATATTATGCTTGGATAATTCTGTGTTGATAGCTGAAAGTACACCCGGCACGTTGTTGTGTATATGCAATATCCGGTGTGAACGCTCCTGCGGTGGCAATGCCAGTGCAGGAACTGTATGCGAGCCAAATGTCATTCCTTTTTCCAGGTAATTGAACAGCTTTATACTCACATCTTCCCCGATATTCTGTTGCGCTTCTTCTGTAGAGCCGCCGATATGCGGGGTCAGGATCACATTGGGCAGGTCCTGCAATGGCGTTTGGAAACGGTCGCCATTTTTCTCCGGTTCCCATGGGAATACATCAATGGCTGCGCCGCTAAGCTGACCATCCAGCAGGGCTTTGCGAAGGGCTTCCAGGTCCACCACTTCACCGCGTGCATAATTGATCAGGATCGATCCTTTTTTGAAGTATTTGAGCGTTGTTTTATTGATGATATTCTTGGTTTGTGTGGTCTCTGGAACATGGAGCGTTACCACATCAGCTTTGCCGAGTACGTCTTTTAGCGTTTTACCATCTGTAGCATTGCCCAGGGGCAGCTTGGTTTCCACATCATAAAAAATCACTTTCATGCCCAGCGCTTCGGCCAGCACGCTTACCTGGCTGCCGATATTGCCATAACCGATAATGCCAAGGGTCTTGCCCCTGAGCTCAAAACTGCCTTTGGCGTCTTTCATCCAGATGCCTTCATGAGCAGCTTTGTTTTTGTCGGGAATACGGCGGATCAGCATAATGGAGAGGCCAATCACCAGTTCCGCAACCGATCTTGTATTGGAATAAGGTGCATTGAACACTACCACGCCATTGCGGGTGGCGGCTTCCAGGTTTACCTGGTTCACGCCAATACAGAAACAGCCGATGGCCTGCAGTTTCTGGGCTGCATCCAGCACTTTTTGCGTGATCTGTGTTTTGGAACGAATGCCCAGGATATGAACGTCTTTGATTTCTTTGATCAGTTCTTCTTCACTCAGCGCTTTCGTGATCTTTTCCACCCTGGTATAACCGTTTTGCTGAAAATTTCTTACTGCCAGGTCACTGATATTTTCCAGGAAAAGGATGCGGATCTTCTCTTTTGGGTAACTTGTTTTTTCGATTGCCATATTGCAAATATACTTAAGGTCGTTATTACCATAAAAAGTATAGATGGGGAAAAGTTAACGGTTTGTTCAAACACCTGTAAGTTTTATTTTTGTAAAAACTCAAAAAACACATATCTGTTGAAAAACACTTTATTTGCCCTTGCTCTGCTGGGTCTTCTCTATAGTTGCAATAATGCCACACCTTCTACCGAGAAAACAGCCGACTCCACTTACCACGCTCCTGCTCCTACTCCCCTCCCGGAAAAAGAGCTGAAACATTATAAAGCCCTGTTATCTTCTTTTTTCGACAGTATGCTGCTGCAACGTGGGTTCAGTGGCGGGATCCTGGTAGCTAAAAACGGCACCGTAGTATATGAGAACTATGCCGGTTTTGCAGATGTGGGCCGCAAACAACCGTTAACGGACACTTCTTCGATTCATATCGCTTCCACCAGTAAAACCTTTATGGGAGTGGCCATTCTTGGCCTGGTGCAGGAAAATCTGCTTTCACTGGAAGATTCTGTTCAAAAATTCTTTCCAAACCTTCCCTATCCTGGTGTAACGGTGAAAATGTTGCTCAGTCACCGGAGTGGCCTGCCAAACTATCTTTATTTTATGTCGGAAGGCAACTGGGACAAGAAAAAACAAGTGACCAATGCAGATGTATTGCAAACATTGTATACAGAAAAACCTAACCGCAGTTTCAGTCCCGGCAAACGGTTCAGCTACAGCAATACCAATTTTGTGTTGCTGGCTATGATCGTTGAAAAAATAACCGGTATCAGTTATCCGGCTTATATGAAGCTGAAATATTTCAGCCCACTGAAGATGGACCATACATTCGTTTTCACGCTGGCGGATACAGGGAAAGTGATCCCATCCTTTAATTATAATGGCACTATATGGGATAATGATTTCCTGGAAGGCACTTATGGAGATAAAAATATTTACTCCACACCGGAGGACCTGTTGAAATGGGATCAGGCTTTATATACGGAGCAATTGCTGAAAAAAAATATGCTTGATTCTGCCTTTACACCTTACAGCCTTGAACGGCCTTCTATTCATAATTATGGCTTAGGGTTCAGAATGCTGAACATGCCCAATGGTAAAAAAGTGATCTATCATTTTGGACGCTGGCATGGTTATAATGCAGCTTTTGCAAGGTTGATGGATGAAAAAGCGACTATCATTATCCTGGGTAATAAATTCAACCGCAATATTTATACAACCGCTCATAAATGTTACGACCTGTTTGGTAATTATATGCAGGGAGATAATAGCGAAGAAGAAACGGAGAATGCAGAAGTAAAGCCAGAAGTAAAGAAGAAAGTAGAAGTAAAGAAAAAGGTGGAGACAAAGAAAAGGAAGAAGTAGATATAGGAGTTATTTTAAAAATAGAGAAGGCCTCTGCAGAGAAATTTGGGCTCCCACAAAGGCACAAAGGTCCACAAAGAATAAGCGCACGGAGGGAATGCTTCGCATTTACTGTCAGAGAAAGATCAGTTAATATTATTAAGGTTGCCAAAAAATCAGTGATAGCGCCTTTGTGCGCTTATTCTTTGTGGACCTTTGTGCCTTCGTGGGAGCCCAAATTTCTTCTTATGTAGAAACAACCAACAATTCCTATTTTTAGCATCGCAATCCTTCAACCGTGAAAGTATTTAATGCAGAACAGATCAGGCGTTGGGATCAATACACCATTGAGCAGGAGCCAGTGGCTTCTATTGATCTGATGGAGCGGGCAGCTACAGCCTGCGCAGCATGGCTGAATGAAAATTATCCTGATCAATCACTTACTGTTTTTTGTGGCAAAGGAAATAATGGTGGCGATGGATTGGCAATCGCCCGTCTTCTATCAGCACGCCGGATCACTGTATACATCCTGGAGTTTGGGCATAAAGGCACAGAAGATTTCCAAACCAATCTTTCCCGTCTGCATCAGCACCCTTCAATAGATATCCGTTTTATACAAACAGAAGATAATCTTCGCTCCCTTGTTTTTGCAGACGTGATAGTAGATGCATTG
>CBHEUU010000296.1:0-6368 GCA_965990355.1 uncultured Chitinophagaceae bacterium | reverse complement strand
TGATCCCGGCATCTTAACTATTAATACTCGATTATGGAATTGTATCTCGATTCGGCAGACATTAAAGAAATAGAAGAAGCCTTTCAACTTGGTTTTCTTAACGGCCTTACTACCACGCCTACATTTATGCACCGGGAAGGTGTAACAGATATTGATGGGCTGATCCTGAAATTATCTAAGATCGTGCCTGTGCTGCAGATTGAAGCATTAGGCAACACAGCAGAAGCTGTATTGAAAGAAGCACGCCGCCAACTTGATCTTGGTCTTGATCCAAAGAAGACCGTATTCAAGATCCCCGTGTCACTGGAAGGTGTGAAAGCCTGCGCATTGCTTCGCAAAGAAGGATTCCTGGTGAACGTGCATTTAGTATACACTTTGCAACAGGCTTATATGGCCATGCAGGCAGGCGCCACTTATGTGTGCCCGCTGGTAGGAAGATTGCAGGACCAGGGACATGATGCCCTTTCACTGGTAGAGCAATGTGTTTTCGCTGTTGATCATTATGGTTATGACACGAAAGTAATGTTCTCCTCCGTACGTTCAACCGAGCATGTACGCAACGCGCTGAACCTGGGTGTGCATACCATTACTGCTCCCTGGAAGATCATGAAAGCATTGACGGAAAATAATTTCACTACACTGGGTACTGACCAGTTCATGGAACATACACGCCTGATGACCGTAAGGGTAAAAGACGTGATCAGCAGAACAAACCCCATAGTGGATGCCGATACTTCCCTGATGGACGCTATCGTGAAAATGACTGAATACGGATTTGGGGCCATCACTATTGTAAAAAAAGACGGAAGCCTGCTGGGTGTGTTTACTGATGGCGATCTGAGAAGAAAGATCCAGGAAGAAGGAAGGGATGTGTTGAAGAAAAACATCGGCGATCTCACGCACAAAGATCCTATTTCCGTAGACGGCAGTGTGCTGCTGAATGATGCAGCAGCGATCTTTAAAAAGACAAGTGTAGATACTATTCTTGTTACAGAAGGCGGTAAACCGGTAGGCATGCTGGACATACAGGACCTTAAACCGAATGGTACAAACTGATCTCATTCAACATAAGCCAGGGTAATACCTGGCTTTTTATTTATTTTCATTGTATGAATCCGGAAACTGTTTTTACACAAGCAGGCGGCATATTTTGCATTCCGTATGCAGAATTCCAGTCGAAGCTCTCCCATATCAAAGCATTCATCTTTGACTGGGATGGCGTGTTTAATGATGGAACAAAAGATAATCACGGCAGCAGTGATTTCAGCGAAGTGGATTCGATGGGCACCAACCTGCTTCGCCTCAGCCGGTGGCTGCTGAAAAAGGAAATGCCTTTTTGTGCTGTTATGTCAGGGGAAAAAAACCAGATCTCCTTTCAGTATACGAAAAGGGAACATTTTCACCAGGGATATTTCAAAATCCTTCATAAAACATTAGCCCTCGATCATTTCCTTGCTGCCCATTCCCTGCAGGCCAGCGAAGTGGCTTTTATATTTGATGATGTGCTTGATCTTTCTGTAGCTGCAAGAGCGGGCCTGCGCATTATGGTAGGGCGAACGGCCAATCCATTGTTCAGGCAATATGTGGTTGACAGGAAGCTGACAGATTATATTACAGGGCATGATCAATTTGCCGTTCGTGAAACCTGTGAACTATTGATCGGAGCAGCAGGAAACTTTGAAGCTACCATAAATGCACGGTCTGCATTTTCTCCTGAATACCGGCAGTATCTGCAAGAGCGCCAGCAGCTCGCTACAGAATATTTTACCCTGGAAAAAGAAGAGATAAAGAAAGTGGAGATTTGATAGAGCAGGTAACAACCTCAACATTCTCTTAACATCTGCAGGGCTATTTTTATCCCAAAAAGATGCCCAAACTTTACCCTGTCCTTCTTTTATATATTTTCCCTTTACAACTCTTCGCACAAAAAACCATTAAAGGCACAGTTACTGATGCCACTGGCAATCCATTACCTTATGCATCCATCCGTGTCGCCAACAGCGGCACCGGTACCATGACCAATAAGATGGGACAATTTACTTTGAAGATCCCTCCTGCCCAATTGTCCGATACAGTGCTTATTTCTTTCCTGGGTTATCGTGAAATTCGTACCGCCATTGCAACACTTCCATCCGATGAAATTCATGCGAAGCTGGAAAGACAGGTGCAGGATCTGCAGGAAGTGATCGTAAAACCTTTGAACCCGCTTGACCTGTTGCGTGAAGCTATTGCCCGCATACCGGATAATTATTATAGCCGTCCTTATATCAGTCATGGTTTTTACCGCGTTGATACCAAAAAAGGTGAAGAGCACATCATGCTTTCTGAAGCGGTATTTGATATACTGGACCATGGTTATGCAAAAGGCAGGAACAATTCATTCCGTTTGCATAAAATGAGATCAGTGCAGGATGACCAGGCTTCACATGGTATTGATCTTGGTATTAGACCAAAAAATCTTTATGAATACGATATTGTTCATGATATCAGTGAGTCTGGGCTTCTTAATAAAAAAGGACTTAATAATCATCAGTTCAAACTTGTGCGGGTAACAACCTTTAATGGCTATCCTGCCTATGAGATCAGTTTTGATCAAAAGGAAGGAATTAAAGAGTCTTTATATAAAGGGCGGATTTACCTGGAAACTGGCAGCCTGGCCATTATGTCGGTAGCATTTTCGCGAAGCCCGCGTGGTATTGAATATGCGAAGTATGGCAGCGCCGGTGACCGTGCGTTGATGAAACTGATCGGACTGAACATTGACATCCGCAAAGATGATATCACGGTCAATTACCAGTCTTACGGAGGCAAATGGTTGCTGGCAGATGTCCGCAACGATAATATCCTGAACTTTAAAAGCAACCGCGCTTTTTATGATTTTCCGGCAGATATACGGGTAGACTATATCATTACTGGTGTTGACACAACCGGTGTCACTTCATTTTCATCAAAAGAAACACTCGGCAATAATAAACTCATCGAATACCAGGAGGAAGCTTTTGAAAAAGATTTCTGGAAAGATCATACTATCCTTCTTGCCGATTATAATTCAGACACTATTGCTGCGGCTATCACGGCCCGGAATGAAAGTTTCAGCCTGAAAGGAAAATTGCAGGCACGGATGAAGAAGCTGCCTAAAGATCCTGCATCACGGATTGATTCAATACTCAGTTTTTATTACCAGCAGGGCGCATTCAACGGAAGTGCTTTAGTAAAACATAATGGAAATATCCTGTTGCGTAAAGGGTATGGTATGGCTGATAAAGAAAAAAACATTTCTGCCAGCGATGCCACACAATATCGCATTGGCTCGCTTACCAAAACTTTTACTTCATTGCTGATACAACAACTGGCAGCAGAAAACAAACTGCTGTTGAGTGATAGCATCGGGCGCTTCTTGCCAGGATATATCCATGGAGAAGTAACGGTGGAACAATTGCTGACACATACATCCGGCATACACAGTTATACAAATTAATCGGAAGCCCTTTCAGCAGTGCTCACTGGCAATTACAATACCCGGGACCTACTTGCCCGTTTTGGAAGCGACTCGCTGGAATTTGTTCCGGGATCGCAGTTTCATTACAGTAATACAGGTTATCTCGCTTTAGCGGCTATTATTGAAAAATTGGGTGGTCAGTCTTATGGCCAGGCGCTGCAGGAAAAGATTTTCATTCCTTTAGGAATGAAGCAAACTGTTTTTGGAAATGTACAGCTTAATTCAAAAGGTTATTGGATGAACACACCGGAGATCGTTTATAACCCGGCCAATACAGCCGGTGCCGGTGGCATCGCTTCTACTGCAAATGACCTGCTTTTATGGGATGAAGCTTTGAATACAGATCGCCTGGTATCAAAGCAGCGCATTGATCAGTGTTTTGAACCCCATGCTTCCTACAACGATTGGGATGCATGGTATGGTTATGGCTGGATGATTGACCGTAAATTGTTCAAGGCTTCCAAAGAACATAAGATCATTTATCATCCGGGAACGGATTTCGGGTACTATGCCATGTTTGTCCGCATACCGGAAACTAATAGCCTGATTATACTATTGAGTAATACAGGTGATTTTCCTCGTTTTGATATTACAGACCTGTTGCTTGAGGTGATGGATTGATTATTTGAAGCAGTAAATAAGTTTTTACTAGCCATTCTGCTTTCTCACGTACTTCGTGAGGATAACAATTATCTGTCCTTCTATTTTGCCCTCAATCTGTTCAGTATTCCCTTCCACCAGCCTGATATTTTTTACTACCGTACCCATCTTTGCATTCAGCGTGGATCCTTTCACGTCTAAGGATTTTATTAGGACAACTGTATCACCGTGCTTCAGTTGATTGCCGTTGCAATCTTTATGCAGTTCAACGGCGGAGTCATTGTCATGATCACCGGAAGCTTTTGCCCAGGCCAGGGTTTCATCATCGAGATATAACATGTCCAGGTTATCCATTGCCCAACTTTCATTCTTCAGGCGGTTCAGCATGCGCCAGGAGATTACTTTTATACCAGGCACTTCACTCCACATGGCTTCTGATAAGCAATTCCAGTGGCTACTGTTTAGTTCGGCTTTACGGTCAATTTGAGATTGGCATTGATCGCAGATTAAAATACAGTTGTCAGGACTACTGCTGGGCTGAGGAAGAACTTCATATATTTTTAGAGGGGCAGAGGATTGACATAGTTCACATTTGGCATCGCTTCTTTTCAATAATTGTTCTTCGAGTTTCATGCTGTGTTTTATAAAATTGGGGGCGAATGTAATACTTTTTTAGAAGGAAGAGGAATAAGCGGTTATGCAAGTTCGTTCTAAAAATTACGTACAAAAACGTACGACCGATGTATCAAATCCGAACACTTTCGTAGTTCATGAGACTGTAATATCTTTATAATCATACTCTTACACAACTGGCATTATTTTTCTGCAAGAAAGTGGTATAAATCCCAAAACTTTCTTTAACAAAAGATCAGGAGGCTGCTTTATGTTTAAGAACTACTTCAAAACTGCATGGCGCAATCTTGGAAAAAAGAAATCATTTTCTGCCATTAATATTACAGGACTTGCTATTGGCTTAACCTGTTGCTTTCTAATTGCGCTGTATATCCGGCATGAACTAAGCTTTGATAAATTCCAACAAAAAGGTGATCGCATTGCACGTGTCATCATGCAATACAGGTTCAAAGGAAGCAACGAACCTACCGAAGTTGCTTTTTCAAGTGTAAGAGTGGCGGCTGTTTTTCCAAAAGTTTTTCCGGAGATAGCAGCTGCAGTAAAGATGACGCAATACGAGCGGGCCATTAAATATGAAAATGAATTTTTCGATGAAAAAAAAGTCATGTTTGCCGATCCAGGCTTCTTTGATATTTTTTCATTCAAATTAGTACAAGGAAATATACACGATGCGCTTGCAATGCCTTTCTCTATTGTGCTTACTGAATCAGCTGCGAAAAAATATTTCGGTAACAATAATCCTATCGGCAAAACATTGCAGGTTGGCAACGATAGTAATTTATACCGCATCTCCGGCGTAATGCAGGACTGCCCTTCCAATTCTCAGATCCAGCTTGATTTTCTTGCGTCCTTTTCTTCCCTTGGACTTTCCCCCGAATACGAATCCTCTTACAGCGATGCTAATTATGTGACCTATTTTTTACTGAAAGAAAACAGTTCCCTTGAACAACTGCAAACAAAGATCTCCGCATTCATGAAAAAGGAAATGGAAGGAAAAAGCGCTTCCATCAATTTCTTTCTTGAGCCCTTTAAAAAAGTGCATTTGTATTCTCCCCATGATAGCTTTACACCCAATAGCAGCATCAGTTACATCTACATACTTGCCGCAGTTGCTTTGCTAATCCTTGTCATTGCCTGCTTTACTTATATCAACCTGAGCACGGCCCGTTCTTTGGAAAGGGCAAAAGAGGTTGGCGTACGCAAAGTACTGGGTGCTGAAAAAAGACAGTTATTCTGGCAATTTATTTATGAATCGGTCTTGCTCTGTTTCATCTCCGTTATACTAAGCCTGATACTATCGGCCTTGTTACTGCCCTTTTTTAATCAGCTCACAGGCAAGCAGCTTGAATTAGGTCAGCTCTTTTCTTTCTCCTTTGTTTTATTTGCTATTGCCGTTGCATTATGCCTTAGTTTTCTTGCAGGCGTTTATCCGGCATTTGTTTTCACCAGGTTTCAGGCAATAAAAGTTTTAAAAGGAGCTTTTAAAAATACTGCATCAGGGCAACTGTTAAGAAAGTCACTGATCGTTTTTCAGTTTTGCATTTCTGTTTTTCTTATTATCTCCACATTTGTTATTCAGCAACAGCTTCATTTTATCCAAAATAAAAAACTGGGATATGAGCGTGAGCATGTTCTG
>CBHEUU010000295.1:0-6383 GCA_965990355.1 uncultured Chitinophagaceae bacterium | reverse complement strand
TATCGGAAGGTGACCCAGGTAAAAGTTTTGTTCATCAGAGCTTTGTGAAGCATTCAACGAGGAATCAACCATACGACAAAATAGGCTTCGAAAAGTCCTGTAACCGGCTAAAATCAGTTTATCCTTTGTAATTTTAATCACTTCGCTCCGCGTCTTTAATAGATTTTAAATAAACACTTATTACATGGCATCGATTGCTGCAACAAAAACCGACCTCAAAGAAATCCTGTTTCTACGGAATCTATTCCTGCAGGAAAATAATTTTCAGATCAGGTACAATGCCTGTCATGAACGTGGCTGGACAGACAGCTATATATTAACTTATAACAACGAAAAAATCGGTTATGGTTCCATAAAAGGGAATGAAAGCATTAATGACCGCGATACGGTTTTTGAATTCTATATTATTCCTCCCTACAGAACTTTTTCATCAGCTGCTTTTCTGGAATTACTGAATTCCTCAAAAGCTACATTCATAGAATCTCAGACCAATGAATCATTATTAACATCCTTACTTTATCAATATGGAAAGAATATAAAAACAGACACGATTTTATTTGAAGAGTATAAAACTACCGATCTTAAAATAGATAAAGCCTTATTCAGAAAGCACAACGAAAGCGATATTATTTTTGAACATAAGGCCGAACCCGTTGGCACTTATGTTCTGGAGTTGAATAAAGAAATAGTAGCCACCGGAGGGTTTCTTCTTCACTATAATATGCCGTTCGCTGATTTATACATGGAGGTTAAAGAGGATTATCGAAGAAAAGGATTAGGAAGTTTTCTTATCCAGGAAACAAAAAAGCACTGCTATCTCTCTGGCAGAGTACCAGCCGCACGGACAAGTACAGAAAACATTGCGTCAAAAGCGACACTGCTGAAAGCTGGTTTTAAAATAGCCGGTTTTATGCTTTTGGGAGAGGTTGTCTCTACAGAGTGATTACCTTCACCAGAAATCCGTCCGTATCAACTTTAAAATCCTTTTGTTTCATTCCGTTTAATGTAATCGTCTTCCAGGCAGATTCAGGATAAATAAATCCAAGCCCATTTTTTGTTGTTGTCACTTTTATCGGCATGTTAAAGTCACTTACATCTGTTTTCCAACAGTATTGAACTTCCAGTTTATCTTCGCTTTGTTTGAATTTTAATTGAAGTTCAGGGAGAGCCGCATGCCTTAAGTACTGATCAAAAAAAGGAGTAAAATCTTTCCCTAACGTTTTATTGATATAACCCTCAATATCCTCCGTAGTTATGGTTTGATAACGGAATTGTTGCTGCAAGCCCCGCAATAGATCAAACCAGGTTGAATCATTGTCAATAATATTCCGGAGCGTGTGCAACATCATACAACCCTTCGGGTAAACATCACCCAAACGGAAATTATTTACACCATAACTGCCAATGATGGGTTCCTTATTTTCCGGCACCTGGTTGTGCAGCAATTTTTGCGAAGCAGCTTTACCCTCAAAAAATTCCATCAGCATTGCTTCCGCATATGTTGCAAATGCTTCGTGTATCCAGATATCAGCAATATCTTTTTCCGTGATATTATTTCCCCACCATTCATGTGCGGCTTCATGCCACATAGTCCTGGTTGATTCATTGTAGTCGATCTTATCTGACCAGAAAGGACTGTTAATGGAGCCGATGCTGACCGCGCCCTGGTGTTCCATCGGGTAAAGAGATTCCATCAATGTAAAACCATCTTTTTTGAATGGGTACTCACCAAACGATCTTTCCAAAAATGAAAGCAACTCTTTTGTTTTTCCAAAGATCTTTTTCGCTGGTTCAAGGTTATAAGACATACAATAAAAATGAAGTTGCATTGTATCCTTTTCCCTGACAAAGACGTCTGAAAAATGCCTGTAGTTTCCAATATTCACCACCACATTATAATTATTGATGGGATAGCTGACAAACCAGTCAAACCGTTTGCGGTTGCCTGGTAATGAAACCGTATCCAGCAGTCTTCCATTAGAAATATCCACCAGGTCATCCGGTATCGTAACACTGATCTTCATGCTGTCGGGCTCATCAGAAAGATGGTCCTTGCACGGCCACCAAAGGCTGGCGCCCGATCCCTGGCAAACGGACTCTATCCATGGATTGCCATCACGATCCTGTTACAAAAGTAATCCGCATTTTAATTCTTTAATATTTGGTATTATTGGCTTTCCTTCGTAGTAAACGGTAATCGACTCTTCAGCACCTTTTGTAATCGTTTTGGGAAATTGTATAAACACCGCATTATACTCACGCGTATAAGGTAATTCTTTCCCATGGGATACTATTTTTTCAATTTTCATATTTTCATACAGATCGATCTGCATCCGGTCAAAAGATTCCATGGCTTTGAAACGTATGCTATTCTGACCTTTGATAAATTTTTTATAAGGGAATACCTCAACATCCAGCGCATAAAAATTTACATCGTAACAAGTCCTCAATGGAGAAAGCATGCCACGCAATGTATCTGCACGGGTAAAGCCATTGGGCCGGGAAAAACCACCGCTCAATGAAACGTCATAATCTTTTACACGCACAAACTCCAGTGTTCCGCCTTCCCTGCTGATCACTTGGGTGAAATGTCCTGCCTTATCTTTTATAAATTCATACCATATTGTATAATCGCCGGCTTTAACACGGAATTTACCTGCCGAATCGACCAGCGGTAATGCGGGTCCTTCATTTACCTGGCTCGTCAATTTCCCGGCTTTTTCTCTTATATAAATTGATTTATACGGATCGTTTTTCAAACGGTAGTGCCCGGTTATGGCAGTTTGGTCCTCACCCGGCAATTTGATCCATTCTATTGTCTGCCCGCTGTTGGTTTGTGTCCACCGGAATCCTGAAGTTTTTTCACCGGCACCCTTATTAAATTGCAACACAACCGGGATCTCGTTAAAATGGAAGCGTCCACCGCCATCTGCCAGCATTTTGGCCTGGCCTTGCCCAGGAATTTCCAGCATCAATTGTTTCCCGCTATTTTTTATGATAAACTCAACGGATGGATCAATATAAGCCTGGTAAATTCCAGTCAGCCTGTCAGAACTGTCCTTCTGTGCTTTAACCGGCTACTGAAAACAAGAAATAAAAAGGTAAAAAAGTAAATACTGCGCCTCATGTTTTTTAAGGGCAAACTACCTGGACCGGCGCCTCTAACCTATTCAAATCCGGATTTGATCAGTCTTTTAACTCTTTTCTGCCAGGAATTCGCTGGGTGTCTGGCCGGTGACCGACTTAAATGCACGCTGAAAAGTGGGTAGCGAATTAAAACCTCCTTCGTATGCCAGGCCAGCGATCGTCAGTTCGCGGGTTTCGCCATTCAGCAGGCGCTCGCGTATAGCTTTAACCCGGTATTCATTTACAAATTCATTAAAACTTTTTTGCAGATATTGATTCAATATTGCCGATATGTTTTTGGCGGAAATGCCGGTATGATCGGCCAGCATTGCTACCGTAAGAGCAGGATTCAAATACAATTTGTCTTTTTCCATGGCTGAGCGAAGGGAACTAATGGCTTTATCAACCAGTCCGTGGTCAAGCGCTATTCCTTTTTTTACCCTCACTGATTCAGTCCGCGAAACGATATATCCCTGTATACCCAACCAATAGACAAGTATCGCAAGTGGCACATAAACCGGGTACCAATTAAAGGTGTCGAGCATGAAATCAGTGTACTTCGGCATCACATACGGAATGAGGTAGAGCAGCCAGATCACCTGGAATATCATGAATACCGTCACCAGTTTCCGCAACCATTTAAACTGACCGGATGGTTGGTTTGAAAGAAGTCTTAATGACATATACACATATACACTGATCGAGACCCAGCGTGGGATATCCGAATACACATTAATAGTATCAATAAAAGTTCCCCAGGACCGTGCATCCGGAACAAACACATGTGCAAATACACCAGCAATAAAAATGATAGCTGTTATCTGTGGTAGAATATCTATAAATGCCGCATAAAAATGTCTTTTTTCTATACGGCCAATAGTAAAACCTGGTTGCAGCGTAGCACGGACATAAAAATAGATCAACGGTCCCGCTGGCATAACAACGATCAATGGAACAATCGCATCCACCCATCTCATAACAGGATAGTTAAACCAGCCGTTCTCCATGCCATATAGTTTGAGGCAGGCGAGTGAGATCAGCAAGATCAGCCATGCCAGCAGTTTGTTAGGCAACCGGTTTTTCCTGGATAAAAACAAAAGACAGCAAAGGATGAAACCCTGCAAGGCACCGAGAAGAATGATTGTATTGAATATGACAGGAAGATTCATATAAGGATCCTATGGTGATCCAAATTACGAATTCCCGGCTTAATTAACCTTTCCGCCTATTGTACGCTCTAATTCAATTTTAGCTGAAAGATAATCATACACTGCTTCCAGGTAATTGGACTGCGCAGTAGTTAACGCTAATTCCGCATCGGTAAGCTCCAGTCTTGAAGCAACGCCCTTTCCGTAACGGTATTGCGTAATATCGTAGCTAAGCTTTGCTGTTTCCTTAACGTTAGCGCTGGTTTGTATACGTGCTGCCGTTTCCTGCACATCCGCTACTGCTTTTTTCACTTCGGATCTTAATTCCTCGTATGCATTGTTGGACCGTATTACGGATTGATCTTTTTCAATTTTCGCCTGTTTTACTTTCGCTTTATTTCTGTTGCCGTTAAACAGGGGCACTATAACCTGCGCTCCTACAAAAGGAGTGGAAGGATAATAAGACTTAAAATAATTGAAATCATTCGCCTGGGTTTGCAACAGATACTGCGCGTTTAATGAAACAGAAGGCTTCATAGGAGCTGCAGCCAGTTTGATCTGCTGGTCGGCAAGCTGCTGTTGTAAATCCAATGCTTTCAGATCAGTCCGGTACAATTTAGCTTCATTGTACACCTCTTCTTCCAATAATAAAACTGATGGGGACGGCAAGGTAAGTGAATCACTAAGTTCAATATCCTGCAAGGAATCTATACCGGTTAATGTTTTCAATTGCTGTTTGCCTACTTCAACAGCATAAGATAATTTTAAAAGATCCGGTTCAAGATTTTTCACGGAAGTATACGCCCTCAATGTATCTACCCGTAAGGCTCTTCCTTGCGCCAGCAAAGAGATAGCGTCTTTCAGCGCTTTTTCATTGCGCAGCAAACTTTCCTTTTGCAGTTTGATACGCTCTTTCAATACAAGAATGAATATATACGTTTGTTTTACCGCTGCAGTGATATTTGTCTTTTCATCACTTACGAGTAAATTGCTTATGCGTTGCAGCAGATTGGCATACTGGAGGCCCGGCCGGATACTGGCATCATATAAAGGCTGTGTAATAAACAACGCTGCTGATATCTGGTCACGGCCACCGAAACGGCCATATGGAATTTTATCAGCGTTATTGGCATTATCTCCGAAACCAAAAAATGCCTGCGGCCGAAAATAATGATCTACCTGTCCGCTGAGGCCCACAGCAGGAAGTCTTTTGCTTTTTGCAACGATAACCTCCTGTTGTGATTTTTCAATATCAAGCGACGCAACTTTTATATTCCGGTTATTGGCCAGTGTTAATGTCAATGCTTCTTCTAACGATAGCGTCTTCGGTGTTTGTCCGAAAGCGATATAAGAAGCTGCGCAAATAAGCCCAAATACTACAAGTATATATATAAATGCTTTTGTCTGTGTCATAACAATTGATTCAGGGAATTTAATAATATGCTTATGCCGGAACGGCTTCTTCCTGCAACTCATTTACAATGGTTTTATCCTCCGCTTTTTTCCTGTATGGCCGTGAGAAATAAGAATACACTGCAGGTATCACATATAACGTGAGCAATCCTGCAAATATCAATCCGCCTACCACTACAATTCCTAAAGATGTTCTGCTGCCAGAAGCTGTACCAAGCGATAATGCAATCGGTAGTGTACCAAAGATCATAGCGAGTGTTGTCATCAGAATAGGCCGGAACCTCGAAGTAGCCGCAACTAACACAGCTTCGCGTACACTCATACCCTCTGCTTTCCGCTGATTGGCAAACTCAACAATCAAAATACCATTTTTGGTAATCAGACCTATCAGCATAATAATGCCAATCTGGCTGAATATATTTATGGATTGACCCGTAATCCAAAGACTCAGTAGCGCACCAGTTACGGCCATTGGTACTGTTAAAAGAATAATGAGAGGATCTATCAAACTTTCAAACTGCGCAGCCAGTACGAGGTAAATAAGCAAGATGGCAAAAATGAAAGCAAACAATAAACTGCTGCTGCTTTCTGCAAAATCACGGCTCTGCCCTGCCAATGTTGTTCTGAATCCCGGCGGCAGCACTTTTGCTGTAATGCCATCCATTTCCTTTATAGCTTCTCCAAGGCTGACACCCG